>PMOU01000519.1 GCA_003161205.1 Actinomycetota bacterium
ATCACCCGGAACGGCAGCGGGTAGGCGTACCCCTCCATGAGGTCGACGGCGGTGCCGGGGCCGGCCGCGTCTAGCGCGTCGAGGAGGTCGTCGGCGATGCCCCGGATGGCCGGCTCGAGCGCGGCCACCCGGCCCGGCGTAAAGGCCCGGGATACCAGCCGCCGCAGCCGGGTGTGGTCGGGCGGGTCGACGTTGAGCATGTGCCGCGAGAACGCTGGCCCGGGCAGGCCCTCGGCCACGACGTCGCCGGCTTCCTGCAGGGCGGCGAGCATGTCCTTGGAGATGCGCGAGTCACCCAGCGCGTGCCGGGCTGCGTCGTAGCCGAGCACCACCCAGGCGGGGTGGCCATCAGCCAAGCGCACCCGCTGCACCGGGCACCCGGCCCGGGCCTCAGCGAAGTGGCTGAACGGGTCGTCGCGGATGGCCGGTGCCCAGCCGCCCCAGGTAGCCAGGGTGTCAGTCATGGTCGCCCTCGCGCCGGTAGCCGGTGCAGAGCAGGTCGAGCCGGGCAATGCGGCCGCCGTCGGCGGTGTCGGCATAGGCGTGCTGCTCGACGGTGAACCAGCTGACGCCCAGCCGTTCCGCCTGTAGCCGGAGCCGCCAGTGCAGGTGCAAGCGGCCACCAACCTCGCCGACGGTCGCCTCGACGAGCTCGAAGTCCTCGGTGTCGCCGAACCAGCTCGCGAACACCTCGGCGATCGTCTCGGCTCCGGTCCACTCCCTCAGGCCGCGGGGCAGCAGGGCACGGAGGCGGACGTCGCCGGTCAGTGCGCCGCCGAGCCGGGCGAAGTCCTGAGCGGCCAGGCCCTCGAGGAACGACCCGGCGAGGGCGAACTGCGGCACCGCCGTAGCTGCGCGGTGGTCATGGGGTGTGGTCGTCATGGATCCGTTGTACGGGTCCGCGGGCGGGGAGCGAATCGGGTAACTACCCGATCTTTTTGTCAGGTCCCTGGTTCGCCTGCCGCTCCGGTAAGACCACAGCGCATAGCGAACAGGGCGGCCTCGGTCCGGGTTTTCACCCCGAGCTTGGCGTAGATGTGCTCCAGGTGAGAGGAGACCGTTTTGCGGCTGAGATGCAGCTCGGCAGCGATCTGAGGGTTGGACCGTCCCTGGCCGAGCCGCACCAGCACCTCGGCCTCGCGAGGCGTCAGCCCTGACGGCAGGCCTGCCCGGCGCCGCGGCCGGTGGCCGGCGGCTTTGAGTACCGCCTGGACCGCGTCGCCGTCGAGCCGCCCGGCGCTCACCTCGTCGCGCATCGTCCGCTCCGCGTCGCTAGCCTCGAGCGGCGGGCGCTGGGGACGGGGCTGCCGGAGAGCACTGTAGACGTCGGCAGCGCCGAGGATCCGGGCCGGCAGCGAGATGGCATCGCCCCGCAGCCCGCGCGGGTAGCCGGAGCCGTCGAGCCGCTCGTGGTGCAGCGACGCGCAGTGCCCGACCTGGGCCAGCAGCGGCGTGCGGGCCAGCATCCGCTCGGTCAGGTACGGGTGGGTCCGCGCCCGCTCACGCTGGGAGACGCTCCACTCGCCTGGCTCATCCCAGACCTCGCTGGGAACCCCGATCATGCCGATGTCATGCACCAGCGCCGCCCGGCGCAGCATGACGACATGGTCGGCCGGGAGCCCAAGCGTCAGGCCGGCCTGAGCGGCCAGTTCGGCCGCGCCCCGGGAATGGCCAAGGTGCAGCGGCGATTTGAGGTCGCTGAAGTCGGCGAAGGCAGCCAGCGCCCGATCGAGCTCGTCGTCGCTCAATGACGCGCCCAGCTGCGGGTCGAGCGCGATCACCTCATCCCATGCGGACATGCTCCCGAGCCCGTCAAGGATCTCACCGTGGCAGGCACAGAAGCAGTCGACGAGCTCCGGATCGAACTGCGTGCCCCGCCGCTCGCGGGCTACCTGCAGCGCAGCGCCGGCGCCGCCGGCGTGGTGGAACGCCTCGACGATGTCGGCCAGTTGCACCAGGCGGATGGCAGGAGCCAGACCAGCGGCGCCGACCGAACCGGGTACCCCTCTTCCGTCCCACCGTTCGAATGTCTGCAGCAGCGGCTCGCACACCTGCGGGCCGAGCTCCAGCGACCCGGCGAAATCGCTCGCCGCCTGGCAGTGCGACATCATCATCTGCTGCACCGAGTGGCCGGCCGTGGCCAGGAACTTCCCGACCATCCCGATCCGGCGGAAACCTGACTTACCGCGACCGAGGTGACGGGCGACGAAGGCCGCCATCGTGACACCCCCGAGGTCCTCGTCGCGCGTGTCGGCGTACACCTCGGTCTCGTCGCCGAACAGCGCTGCCACCTCACTGGTCTCGATGGCACATCCCACCCATGTCAGCAGCGATGTGTAGTACGCAGACGTGCAGGTCGCCTGCTCCATCCCGGCCGCCGTCCCCAGCCGCATGGCAATCACGGTCTGGCGCAGGACCCGCTCCATCGGCCGTCCCATTCCGAGGTCGGAGACAAGCGACAGCGTCGCCACAAGCTCGGCGAGAGTCACTCGCGTCGGGGAATGCGGAGCCACCAGCCCATTCTCACCCTCCGGGCCGGACGACGGCCAGCGAGGTGCGGGATCACGTCCCCGCCCAGCCGGCCCCATCCAGGCTTCCGCCGTCTATACGCCCCGACCAAGCTGGATGTTCATCCTCGTCTGGAATGCCGTTAGCGAACCGCTTTTTAGCCAGTGAACGTGATGGTCAGGATGTCGAGGCCATCGATACGGTCAAAGTGCCGGAGATTGGCTGTACCGACGCGCCATCCGGCCGTTATTGCGGTCGCCGCGACGAGCCGGTCGTGCGCCCCGACGTCCTGGCCGGCGGCGGCGAGTCCGGCCCAGATGCGGGCGTGTGTACGAGCAGCGAGAAGGCCGAAGGGAAGCGGGGGGAACGCGGCCAGGACCGCCTCGACGAAGGCCTCACGGCGAACCCGGTACTCCGGGGTAGCGCGGTGCACGCCGTGCAGCAGCTCGGAGGCCGTGATGGCGGCGATCCCGACCTCGTCGTCAGGTCCCAGCTGCTCTTCCAGGCGCCCGCTCACCTCGGCCATAGCGGTTCTCGGCGGCAGGCGCCGGACGGCGCGTTCAAGGTCGATAAAGACGGTGGTATCTAGGAGCGTTCCCACGGATCATCCGGAGTTGTCCCGACGTCGGCGAGCACGGCTTCCATGTCATCAGCGAAACCGGGATCCGGCAGGGCCGCTTCGGCGAGCAGCCCGAGTGCCTCGTGCAGCGGCCGTCCGCGCCGCGCGGCTGGTGAGTAGGTTGCAGTGTCGTCTGGATGCATGATGATGAAGGCTGGCCGTTCGTGGTTCACGACGACCACCCGCTCGTGGCGGGCGACCGCCTCGCGGGCATGCCGGGGGATCCGTACTTCCTCGGCCCCGATCGTCATCATGACTCAACGCTAGCACGGAAACCGTACGGAACGTACGGTTCTGTACGGTTTCCCCGCGCTCTTGCCTTCGATCGTCCGTCTATCCGCGGACCTAGACCTTGACAGATCCCGTTACCGAGTTACCCGGCGGCGATGTCCGACGGGTGCTGCGCGAGCGGGGTCACCTGGACCCTCATGTAGGGGAACAGCGGCAGGTTCCACAAGATGTCGTGCAGTTCGTCGGTGCTGGCCACGTCGAAGATGCTCAGGTTGGACTACTGGCTCGGCGAACCCCACCATGTGGGCGACGCGCATGGATCGCGAAGGGGATCCCCTCGACCTTGGTGATCTTCATGGGTACCTCTCCGCCAGCGGGCCTGTCGTCGCCGACTGGGGCCATGAGCGTCAGGCCAGCGGACCGCGGTCCACTCCGGCGCCCGCGGCCTGGTGTCCGGTCCTCGGCCGGGTGCTATCAGTATCGCTCCGCCCCGGTCGGGGTGTGACATACAAAAACGCCAGCCGGGTCGCAATCCAGACCAGGGGATATCGATCACGGCTCGGCTATACAGTCGCCGTCTGACTATCTGCTGAGCAGGAAGTCGGCCATGAGGTCCTGCACGGCCTCCACCATGTGCCCGCCGTTGGCCGTCCGGCAGCCGACGGCCCGCGCGGCCTTGATGAACGGGGTCACGCCGTGTCCGGCAATCACGTCGCCGACGAACATGGACGGGGTGAGCAGGGCCGCGTCGACCGGGAGCGGATCGCCGTCTTCCATGCCCATGGGCGTCGCGTTGAACACCAGGTCGCAACCGGTCGGGTCCGGCGGCCCGGCGATCACGCGGCCGTCGCCGGGGTCGGCCAGCAGGTCGAGGAGGGCGCTGACCCGCGACTGGTCGGCATCGTGGATGACGAGCACGCCGACGGCCGCCGCCAGAAGCTCGATGGCGATCGCGCTGCCCGCGCCCCCGGCTCCGACAAGAAGCGCTCGTGCCCCCTCCACGTGAGCTCCGTGGTCCGTTTGTGCCGTCACGAAGGCGAGGCCGTCCAGCATGTCGCCGTGCCAGGTGCCGTCCGGATTGCGGCGGATAACGCTCACGACCCCGAGCATCCGGGCACGCTCGGAACTGGTGGCGCAGTGAGCGAACGCGGTGAACTTGTGCGGCATCGTGACGAGGATCCCGTCCACGTTCGCCGTCGCGGTCAGGCCCGCCATGACGACGTCGAGGTCTCCCGCCGGAACCTGCATCGGGACGCATATGCCGTCGTGGCCGCGCTCGGCGAAGGTGCGGGTCAGGCGGGCCGGGGACTCGGCGTACTTAACCGGGTCACCGATAATCGGGAACAGCCGGGTCGCTCCGCGCACGTCAGGCCACCGGGTTCCCGGTATCGGCCGGCGGGACGTCTCGGGCCGCGAAGCCCGGGTGGTCGGGGTCGACGTTGAAGGAGACGTTCGGGTTCGCCTGGACATTGCGGTATTTGGCACTGCCGCTCATGTTGAAACCGGTGATGTCGATCGAGCCGAGCGCCGGATTGTAGGTAAAGCCCAGCGGCTTGACCTGAGGTGTCCCATTCGGCCCCAGCGTGGCCAGGTGACCACGGGGCTGGCGGGCCAGGAACCGCAGTTCGGCGTCACTGAAGGTCATATCGCTAGGCTAGAACCTCAGGTAAGGCTGAGGTCAAGTTCGATCGTCATTGAGCACGCTAATAACTATCGCTTTAGCACATTACTTAGCATCTATTTAGCACGCACTTTGATGTACATCCAGCACACCCATGTGCCACCGGTTCGCATGCATGGATACGACTGATGGTGTTTGTCGTGTGCGGTGCTGGTGCGGGCGGTCAGCTGTCAGCTGTCAGCGGGCTTGGTCCGCAGGGTCCGGTCGGCGACGGAGATCAGGACCAGGAGCACACTGACGCCGACCATGATCCAGGCGATGAGGTGGACGCCGTTGTCGGTGACGCTGGTGTGGAAGACGACGCCGGTGATGGCGGATGAGGCGATGGAGCCGACGTAGCCGAAGGTGCGCAGCAGTCCGGAGGCCGTGCCGAGCTGCTCAGCGGGCGCCCGGTTGTACAGCGCCGTCTGGTTGCCCGCGCCGGCGAAACCCATCGCCGCGCCGAACAGGACGGTGATCACGATGACCCAGCCGATCCAGGTGGAGCCGGTGAGCAGCAGGACGCCGGCCGAGCCGGCCAGGCAGGTGAGGGCCGCGGCGATGACGGGGCCACGGACCAGGTTGCGGCGCGAGACCGGCAAGATGACCAGGCCGCCGACCAGCGTCATGGGGAGCAGGAGCAGCCCGGCCTCGGTCGCGCTGAGCCCGCGCACGCCCTCCACCCACTGGGTGAGGCCGTACAGCACCACGTACACGCACAGCAGGACGAGGCCGAAGCGGATATATGTCCTGGTCAGCGCNNGACCGAGATGCCCAGCAGGTACCACTCGAGCCTGGGCAGGCCGAACAGGAATAGCAGCAGCGCGATCATGGCCGCGGCGAACCCGGCGATTCCGGTCAGGTCGAGGCTGGAGGCGATGTCGCGGGCGCGCCGCGAGCGGTCGAGCGGCCCGTCGGGTGAGACCCAGGCCAGCGTGGCTACCAGGGCGGTCAGCGCGACGGGGACGTTGACGAAGAAGACCGCCCGCCAGCCCAGCGCGCCGACCAGGACTCCGCCGACGGGCAGGCCGAGGGAGGCCGTGGCGATGCCGGCGATCTGCAGGCCGCCGAGCACGCCGCCCGGCGGCTTGTCTAGCCCCGCGTCACGGGCCCGGCGGCGGATCAGCAGCATCGCCGTCGGGTAAGCGCAGGAGGTGCCCAGGCCGATTAGCACCCGGCTGATCAGCAAGGTGATCAGGTCCTGCGCGAACCCGCCGACGAGCCCTCCGACGCCCACTCCCACGATTCCGGCGAGGAACACCCGCCGCGGGCCGAACACCTCGGCGGCCTTGCCCGCCGTCGGCTGCGCGATCGCGCTGGCCAGGTAGAGCGCGCTGATCAGCGCCACGGTCTGCCCCAAGGGCACGCCGAGCCCGTGCGCGATCGGCAGCAGTGCCGTCGCGATCAGCGAGCTGTTGATCGGATTCAGTGCCGAGCCGATGAACAGCGGCGTGGTGAACCGCCACGAGAACGGGCGGCCCTGCTCGGGCGCCGCGCTGACGGTTCCCGTGGCCGGGCCGGACGGACTTGCCTCGGGTGCAGTGGCGGGCATAGCAGGCTCCAAATGCTGGTAGGAGCGGCGGTCACAGCAGGTCAGAGAGCCGCTCGATCAGGGAGGCCGCGGCGTCGAGGACCGCCACCTCGTCGCGGGTGAACGATTCCGCCAGGGCGGCGGCAATCTTGTCCGATAGGGCGCTGCGGCCCGAATGGAGCGCTTCGCGACCAGACGGCGTGAGTCTCAAGATGGAGCGCCGGCCGTCGGAGGCATCCGCGCCGCGCGTCACCAGTCCGCGCTGCTCCAGGCTGGCGACCGTGACGCCCATCCCCTGCGGGGTGATCTGCTCGCGGCGGGCCAGCTCGGCGGTCGTGACCGGGCCGAGCCGGTCGATCCGCGACAGGACGGTCAGCTGCGGCCCGGTGAGGTCGCCCTCGGCCCTGACCTCATAGGCGCGCCGCTTGAACGCGCCGATGCTCACCCGCAGCCGGGCTGCGGTCGCCCGGATGTCTGGCTGCTCGCCTACTGGCTCCCTGATGCCGCTCACGATTAGAATATTACATTTCTAAATCCAGATTTGCAAATCCAGGTTTCTATTCTACGACGCACGGCCCGATCGTTTTGTGGTTGAGTTGGGATGCGAGGTGAAGCCATGCCCACCGGAAGTCGAGGGGAGCACCATCATCAAACAGCCCGAGGATCGGCGCGAGCTGGTCAGGCACGACTTCGGCACCAGCAACTGGCTGGCCATCGCGGCTCTGGCCCGGCGGGCGGCAGGTAAGGCCTCCGGTGGCTGAGCCGGTGCTCGCNNGTCGTCGGGCCGTCGCTCGGCACTGCCGTAGGGGAGCTGTGGGGTCCGTGCGCGGCGCAGCTAGCCGGGTTCGAGGTGGTCGGCTGGGACCTGCCAGGACATGGGCGGAGCCGGCCCGCGACGGAAGGCTTCACGGTCCAGGACCTGGCCGCGTCGGTCCGGGCCCTGGCCAGCGCGGCCCTGGCCAGCGGGGGCACGGTCAACGGGGGCACGGNNCGGTGGCGTTCGAGCTCGGTCTGACCCCTGGCCCGTTCCGGGCGGTCGCCGCGTTGGCGTCCGCGTCGCGCATCGGCGAGCCGTCCGGGTGGACCGAGCGAGCCGAACTTGTCCGCGGGGCGGGCACCAAGGTGATGGTGGCCGGTTCATCCCAGCGGTGGTTCGCTCCCGGTTTCCTGGACCGCGATGGCGACACCGCCGAGCGGCTGCTGCAGACCCTCTCCGATGCCGACGACGAGTCTTACTCGCTGGCCTGTGAGGCGCTGGCGGAGTTCGACCGCCGCCCGGACCTGGACCGGATCACGGTGCCGTTCCTGCTCGGACCGGGCGAGCTCGACGGGGTCGTGCCGCCGGCTCGCGCCCGCGAGGACGCCGACGCCATCCCCGGCAGCCAGCTGCACATATTCGCCGGGTGCGGGCACCTGCCGCCCGCCGAGTCTCCCCATGCGGTCGCACAGGCACTGACCGAATTCTTCGCCCGCCAGCAGCGGGGCCAGGGGACGCGATGATCATCGATTGCCACGGCCACTACACGACCGCGCCGCCGTCTCATACCGAGTGGCGGACGGCGCAGAAGGCCGCCTTCACGGCCGGCGTGGCGCCGCCGCCCTACCCGGACATCTCCGACGACGACATCCGTGCGTCGATCGACGCCAGCCAGCTCAAGCTGATGACCGAGCGGGGCATCGACCTGACGATCTTCTCTCCGCGCGCGTCGGCGATGGAGCATCACTTCGGCGACGAAGCGGTCAGCGCCCGGTGGGCGCAGGT
>PMOU01000083.1 GCA_003161205.1 Actinomycetota bacterium
CTGGAGACCCAGGCCAAGTTCGCCGACACCATCTACACCCGCGACGCGGACGGGATCTCCGTCAACCTGTTCATCCCGTCGCAGGTACGGACCCGCGGGCTGGTGCTGCGGCAGGCGACCGGCTTCCCCGACGAGCCGGTGACGCGCCTGTCCGTGGTCTCCGGCGCGGCCACGATGACCCTGCGGGTGCGGGTACCGAACTGGGTGGCCGGCCCGCCCCTGATCAGGCTCAACGGCCTGACGATCCCCGCCACGGCCAGCCCCAGCACGGCGCCCCCGGGCGCGCAGGCCAGCGGGTGGATCGCGATCAGGCGCTGGTGGCGGACGGGTGACATGCTGGAGGTCACCCTGCCGATGCGGCTGGCCTTCGAGCCCACCCCCGACCGCCCCTCCGTGCAGGCGGCGATCTACGGCCCGGTCGTGCTGAGCGGCGTCTACGCCGCTGACCCCGGAGATCTCACCCCGGTCCTGGATACCGCCTCGGTCCGCCGCACCGCCGCGCAGCCGATTGCCTTCGAGGCCGCCGCGAAAACCCACGGGAGACCCATCCGGCTGATCCCGGTCGCCCGTGCCGCCCACGAGTACTACACGGTGTACTGGCAGACCGCGTAGTGCGTGCCATCCCGCCAGTCGGCAAAAGCTTCTTTCTCCGGAACGGTCGTGGTGCTTCCGCCCAGCCATTCCGAGCGAGAAGCTGGCCAGGTGACCCCGGACGATTACGCTCCAGGCCCTGCCGACCCCAGCCCTGCCGGCCCCAGCCNNCCGGCCCCAGCCCTGCCGGCCCCCGCCCACGTCGACCAGCTCGCCGCCGCCCTCTCCGACACCCTCCGCGCCGCCTTCTAGCCAGATTGGGCGTCACCACTACCCCTCCAGTGGTACTGGCGACACACGATAATCAGGCCGCCAGAAAACCTAAGACTCGCGCCGCGCGGCCCGCTTCCGCCGCTTGCCCTCGTGCATGGCCTGCACTCGGGCGATCGGTATCGCCCGGCCCTCTTCCACCAGCGCCTCACTCAGCCGCTGCGGCGCCGGCCGCTGCCCCGCCCAGGCCGAATGCCCGCCGAGCAGCCCAGGCACCGTATGCACGGTGAAGTCGCCGGGCGCCACCCCGTCCAGATCTTCCCAGCGCACCGGAAACGAGACCGGCACCCCGGGCCGGACCCGCGGGCTGTACGCCGCCGCCACCGTGGCGCCGCCGGCCCTGGTCGAGTCCAGGAAGACCTTCCCCTCCCGGTCCGACCGGATGAACGCCGTGGTGGCCAGCCCCGGGTCGAGCCGCTCGGCCCGCGCCGCCAGCGCCCGTGTCGCGGCGGCCGCCTCCTCCGAGCTCGCCCCCTCCACCGGCACGTACACGTGCACCCCCTTCGATCCGCTCGTCTTGACCGCCCCCGCCAGCCCCGCATCAAAAAGCGCCTGACGCACGAGAAAAGCGGCCGCCACCGCCCGCCCGAACGGTCCGCCTTCCGGTGGATCGATGTCCAGGATCACCTGCGTGGGCCGGTCCAGCTGACCGGCCAGCGCCAGCGTCGGGTGATACTCCACCGCCCGCTGGTTGGCGAACCACAGCAGCGTGCGCCAGTCGTCGCACAGCGCGTACCGGACCTCGCGGTGCGAGGACTCCGCCCACAGCGTCACGAAGCCGATCCACGGCGGCGCGTAGTCCGCCAGGTTCTTCTGCATGAACGGCCGCTGCCCGGCCCGGACCCGGATGACCGACAACGGCCGCCCCCGCAGCTCCGGCAGGATGAACCCCGAGACCGCCTCCAGGTAGCCCACCAGGTCCCGCTTGGTCGCCCCCGCCCCGTCGAACAGCGGCTCGTCGAGATGCGTCAGCGTGACACCTTCGGTCATGGCGCTACTGTAGGCGCGATGCGAAGGGAGCCAGGGCGATGGCGTTCAGCGGATGGCCTGAGGAAGCGCTGGATTTCTACGACGGCCTGGCGGCCGACAACACGAAGGTCTACTGGACCGAGCACAAGGCGGTCTACACCGAGAAGATCCTGGGCCCGATGACGGAGCTCACCGAGGAGCTGGCCGCGGAGTTCGGCGAGCCGAAGCTCTTCCGGCCCTACCGGGACGTCAGGTTCAGCCCCGACAAGACCCCGTACAAGACGCACATCGGGGCGGTCGTCGGCGGCACCCGCTACGTCCAGCTGTCCGCCGAGGGCCTGGCCGCGGGCGCTGGCATGTGGCAGCTGAGCCCCGAGCAGCTCTCCCGTTACCGCAATGGCCCGTAGAACCCTGGCTGGAAACGGCTGCGGCTAAGGACCATCTCGTTTCTTTTTTCCGAACGAGTCAGCCTCTCTCCACCTGGCTCACCGACCACGCGGGCCCGTGAGGACGCCCGCCGCGGCTGGCGCCGCCGCACTTCCTTGGCCGCACTGGCGAGGCGTACGCTACTGACCGGAACGCCAACTCAGCAAGGGGCCTGCGGTGAGCGAACCCGATCAATCCCTCCGGGTCTCCGACGCGGAGCGTGACGTCACCCTGCGGACGCTCGGTGATCACGCCGCCGTCGGGCGGCTCACCCTGGACGAGCTCGAGGAGCGATCCGGCCGGGCCCTGGCCGCCAAGACGCGGGGTGAGCTCGCGGTGCTGACCAGCGACCTGCCCGCCGAAGGAGCGCAGGCCTTCCCGGCGCCCCAAGGAGCCCAGGCCGCCCGGCCGAAACAGCCGGTGCGCTGGATGGTGGCCATCATGAGCGGCTCGCAGCGGCGCGGCCGGTTCCGCGCCGTCGGCACCCTCAACGCCGTCGCGGTCATGGGCGGCCACGAGATCGACCTGCGTGAGGCCGAAATCGAGGGCGGCGAGCTCACCCTCAACCTGATCGCGGTCATGGGCGGCGCGGACGTCTACGTCCCCGACTCCGTCGAGCTGGACGTCGGCGGCTTCTCGCTGATGGGCGGCCACGAAGAGGTCGGCCGCGAACTCCGCCCGCGGCCGGGCGCCCCGGTGGTCCGGATCCGCGTGTACAACCTGATGGGCGGCGCCACCATCTACCGGCTCCCGCCGCAGGCCCGCGGCCAGTCCCTGAAGGAAGCCCGCCGCCTGGCCAAGCAGGCCGAGCGCGGCCAGCTCCCCGTCCCGGCAGAACGGCCCGTGCTGGACTGAGGTTCCCCGCCGAGGGTGCAATCTGGCTGCAAACCGGGACCGGGACGATAGCAGCGATCCCAGCCCATCAGGAGGCGACCATGGCAAGCACATCGGCGATCGACAAGTTCCTGCATGCGATCCAGAGCGCGACCATTCCCGACTGCGACGTGTGGAGCGCGGACGCGACGCTGGACGCGACCGTCCCCAACTGGCGACTGCATGTCGCCAGTGCGGACGCGATCCGGGCTGAATACGCGCGCTGGTTCGCCGACCCGGGCCGCTTTGACGAACTGCGCCGCTGCCGGGTCGATGGCGGGGCGGGCGAGGTGGTGGAGTACACCCTCAGCTGGTCCGAAGACGGCGTGCCGCATGCGGCTCATCACATGCACCTGCTGACGGTGCGCGATGACCGCATCGTCGCCGACACGGTTTTCTGCGGCGGACGCTGGCCGGCCAAGCTGCTAGCCGAGATGGAGGCCGCAGGTGCGTGATCCGCTCGCCGAGCTGCTGGCCGGCGCGACGCGGCGAACGGTCCTGGCCGAGGCGCCGGGTAAGTCGGGGGCCACGCTGGAACACGTGGTGATCGGGGGCCAGGACTACGTGCTCAAGCACCTTGATCTCGCCGAAGACTGGACCATGCGGGCCTCCGGCTGCCTGCGCGGTGCCCCTCTGGTGCTGTGGGAGCGGGGCATCTTGTCCCGGCTGCCTGCGTGTTTCAACCAGCCGATCGTGGGCGCCGTCCCGACCCCCTCAGCTTCGGCCGGAGGGTGTGCCCTGCTGATGCGCGACGTCACGCCGTGGCTGGTCCCCGCCACCGACGTGCCGATCACTCTGGATCAGCATGCGCGCTTCCTGCGGCACATGGCTGCCCTGCACGCGGAGTTCTGGGAGTGCGGTCCGGAATTCGATGTGGTGCCCGTCATGCACCGCTACCTCGAGCTCTCTCCGTGGATGGCGACGGCGGAGGCCGCCGTCGGCTCGGTGCACCTGGTGCCGCAATTGGTCGCGAAGGGCTGGCCGCTGCTGGCGCAGGTCGCTCCCGCCGCGGCCGCGGTGGTCACCCCGCTGGCGTACGACCCGGGTCCGCTGGTGGAAGCCCTGGCCACGACACCGCACACGTTCGTGCACAGCAACTGGAAGCTCGACAACCTCGGCACCGACGATGAAGAGCGGACGGTGGTGCTGGACTGGGAGCAGCCGGGGTGCGGTGCGCCGCTGTCCGACCTGGCCTGGTACCTCGCCATCAACTGCCGCCGCCTGCCGCAGGATAAGGAGTCCTCGATCATCGCCTACCGGGAGGCCCTGGAGTCCTGCGGCATCGACACCGGACCCTGGTGGGAGCGTCAGCTGGCCTTGTGCCTGCTCGGAGCCTTGGTCCTGTTCGGCTGGGAGAAGGCATTCGGCGGTTATGACGAGGAGCTCGCATGGTGGGAGACGCAAGCCGTACGGGCGGCGGCGCTGCTGAGCTGACCGCGGCCGTGCGGGCCGGTTACGACGCCGCCGCGGACGCATGGGCCGACGGTCCCGGACCGCTGTACGCGCGTCTGGCCCGGGTTTTGGTGGCGGCCGCGCCGGTGCGGTTGCCCGCCGCCCGCGTGCTCGACCTGGGGTCAGGCCCGGGCGCGGCCGGCCGGGCCGCGCTAGCCGCAGGAGCGGGTCAGGTGGTGGCGGCCGACCTGTCCGTCGGCATGCTCAGGCGTGCCCTGGACCCGAGCCGCCCGGACTTGACCGGCGGCGCGGCGTGGCGCCCGGTTGCCGCCGACGCGGTCGCGCTGCCTTTCCGTGACCGCAGCTTTGACCTGGTGGTGGCGGCGTTCTGCCTCAACCACCTGGCCAGCCTGGCCGCGGGCCTGGCGGAGGCCCGGCGGGTAGGCGCCGCGATCGCGGCCAGCACGTTCGCGCCAGGCTGGGACCATCCCGCCAAGGGCGCGGTCGATGAGGTCCTCCGCTCGTTCGGCTACCAGCCGCCGGCCTGGCACGCCTGCCTCAGCCCGGGGTCACGGGCCGGCGATCCGGAGCTGCTCGCCAAGCATGCGGCCGCGGCAGGCTTTACCGACGTCCAGGTTCGTACGATGGACATTCGTACCGGACTGGTGACCCCCGCCGAGCTGGCGTCGTGGCGGCTGGGACTGGCCCAGGTCGCCCCGTTCCTAGCCTCGCTGGACGCGCCCGGCCGGGCCGCGGTGCAGCGCGCGGCGGAGCATGCCGTGTCCGGCGTGGCCGGGTCATCGCCCCTGGTCGTCTCCATGGTGATACTCACGGCCTGCTGAGCCGCTGGTCCGCCTCCCGCCGCAGTCCGTCCGCGTAGCGGCCGGACTCCTGGGCCAGCCGGGCGGCCCGGTCGGCGGCCCGTTCCCGCCAGCCCGCATGACCGAAGTCGGCGGCCATGTCGCAGGTCCACCACCAGGCCTCGACGGCCACGCAGCGGTCGAGCAGGTCCAGGTCCGCGTCTACGACGGCCAGATCCACGGGCAGGCCCAGGGCGCGGTTCGCCCGGTGCGCGAGCAGCCGGGCGACGCTGATGTACCGGGGCACGCCCAGCGCGGTGGCGCGGGCCTCCAGCTGGCCCGCCTCGGCGAGCGCGCATTCCGCGTCGCCCCGTCGCAGCGCCAGCCGTCCGTGCAGGAGCTGCTGCTTCAGCTCCAGCCGCCAGCCGAACACCAGGTCCCCTCGCAGCAGCGACGCGGCTTGCGCCAGCCGGGCGGCTGCGCCGTCGGGATCCCCGGTCTCCAGCGACTGTTCGGCCAGGTCCTGTAGCGCCGCGATGGGGGTCTCCGCGGTTCCCTCCCGCTGGCCCACCTCCAGCGCTTCGGTGTGATGATCGAGCGCCTCCGGCCACGCGCCTAGGTTGCGCAGGACCCAGCCGGCGAAGTTCACCGCCCGCCCGCCGAAACGGGGCACCTGGCGTCGTTCCACCTCGGCGGTGTACTGGGCGAATGCGGTCAGCGCCTGGGCCGGGCGTCCCGCGAGCGCGTGCGCGTGCCCGGTGAATAGCAGCGAGTGCAGTGTTGCTGACGTATGCTCCACCCCGATCTGCCCGCGTGCGGCCGGCCGCAGCAGCGCCAGCGCCTCGTCGATCCGGCTCTGATGGGCCCGGAGCACTCCCAGCCATCCGGCGGCGGTGACCCGGTCGGCACCTTCGGCTAGCGTGAACGCCTCACCGAGCAGCAACTCGGCCCGGGCCAGGTCGCCGGCGGCGTGGTGGGTCCGGCCGCCCGCCGCCAGGCACCGCGACCGGGCCGCCGCGTCGGCCGCGGCGAGCGCGCCGTCCTCTGCGAACTGCGCGGCTTGGGCGAAGTTGCGGCCGAAATAAGACGCCCAGGCACCGACCTCCAAGGCGGCCGGGCCGGCCGAAGCAGCCCGCTCGACGTCCTGCAGAGCCTCGGTGTAACGCCTGCGCAGGGTGCGGACCCGGGCCCGGGCCAGCCAGCCGTCCGGGTCGGGGTACAGGCGCAGCGCGTCATCGAGCAGCGCCTCGGCGGCCGCATGGTCGAAACGTTCCGCGGCCTGTGCCGAGGCTTCGCGCAGGGCACGGGAGGCCAGCGCCAGGTCACCACCCAGGCGCGCATGGCCGGCCACGGTCAGCGGGTCGGTGCCGGGTCGCCGGTCGAGCACGCGGCCGGTCTGCCGGTGCAGCAACGCGGCCCGTCCCGCGGTCGCGCTCACCGCCAGAGCCTCCCGGACCAGCTCATGCCGGAACCTGAACGTCCCGTCCGCTTCGGTCAGGAACTGCTTGGCCACGGCCTGCTCGGCATCGTCGAGCAAGGTCAGGGCGGGCCGGCCGAGCACGGCCGCGAGTAGGTCCACGTCCAATTCCGGGCCGATCACGGCCGCGGTGCGCAGCAGCATCCCGGCGGCGCCCAGCTCATCGCACCGCGTGGATACCGACTCGACCAGCGACGCGGGCAGTTCGGTGCCCACGGCGTGGCGGGCCAGCTCGGTCAGGAACAGCGGGTGCCCCTTCGACCGCGCGTAAAGCTCATCGACCCGGCCCGATCCCACCAGCTCAGCCGCTGCCTCCCGGTCGAGCGCGCGGAGATGGATGAAGGCCGTGGCCGGCAGGGGTTCTCCTTCCCCGGGCCGGACCGCGGCGACCACCGCCACCGCGGCCTGCTCGCGCCGGACGAAACGGAGCCAGTCCGGTAGCGCGGGGCCGGCCAGATGCGCGTCGTCGATGATCACCGTGAGGGGCATCCGCTCGGTCAGCCCGCGCAGGACCCGGACCAGGGCCGCGTAGAGCACCGCCGGGCCCAGCATGATGTCCGCCAGCATCGGGGGCGCCCGCCGGCTGGGTGCCGCGCCGAGCAACGGCGCCAGTATCGCCGCGTCGGCGCCGAGCATGTCGGCGGTCACGTCGGGACCGAGCTCACGCAGCAGGCCGGCCAGCGCGGTCAGCAGCGCGTCGAGCGGCAGCGAACGGTCCAGCGGCCCGCACGACGCCATCAGCACCGCCTCCCCGGCCGCAGTTCGCCGGTTGGCCCAGGCCCGCAGCAACGTCGTCTTGCCGATGCCGGCTTCCCCGTCGACGACGATGACCTGGGCGGAGCCGGCCCGGGCCCGCGCGGCGATCGCCTCCAGGGCAGACATCTCCTCGTCCCGGCCGACCAACCCGCCGGTGGCGGCCGGGGCCGCCCGTGCGGGCACCGCCAGCTCACCGCGCAGGATCGCGGTGTAGAGCGCGGCCGTTTCCGGCGAGGGATCGGTACCCAGCTCGTCGGCCAGCCGCTTCCGCGCGCCGCCGTAGATGGCCAGCGCGCCGGCCGTCCGGCCGCCCATGACATAAGCCCGGAGCAAGATGCGCAGCGACGCCTCGTCGTAGGGATCGCGTTCGACGGCTGCCGATGCCGCGTCGGCGGCGGCCATCCAGTCGCCCGCCTCGAGCAGCGCCGTGGCGGCCACCAGCCGGGCCCGGCTGATCAGCCGTTCCAGCTCGGCGTGCCTGAGCTGGGCCCACTCGCCAGGTAGCGGCTGCGGGCCGTCGCCTCGAATCAGCGAAATCGCGACCCGGGCGGCGGCGACCGCGC
>PMOU01000131.1 GCA_003161205.1 Actinomycetota bacterium
CGGAACGCATCGTCGGCAACCTGCACCGCGCCTACGCCGAACTCGACGGAACCCCGCGCGGCGGTCCCATCGACATCATGGCCGCGCTCGCTGACATGGTCACCTACAACGGCGGTAAGCCGCTCACCTGCCTGGCCTGACAATCTTACCCGGGGCAGCTGGTTACGCGGTGAGGGCGGAGGACGGCTGGAGGATCTCCCGGACGCGTGGCATGACTTCGGTGCCGTACAGCTCGATGCTGTGCATCAGCAGGCGGTGCGGCACCGCGCCATTGCTGTACTTAAGGTCGAAGCGCTGCACGCCCAGAGTCGTTACGGTGCCGGCGATCTTCTCTGCGACCGTGGCGGGGCTGCCCACATACAGGGAGCCGTGGTCGATGTCGTGCTCATACTGCTGCCGGGTCACGGGCGGCCAGCCCCGTTCGCGACCGATCCTGTCACGGCCGGCCTTGTAGTACGGATACAGCGTGTCGCGTGCCTGCTGGTCGGTCTCGGCGATGAAACCGCCGGAATGCACGCCGACCGGTAGCGGACCGAGGCCGAATTTGCCGGTGGCCCTGCGGTAGAGGTCTAGGTAGGGGGAAAAACGCGCGGGATTTCCGCCGATGATGGCGAGCATCATCGGCAGCCCGTGCCGGGCGGCGCGGATCACGGACTCCTGGGAGCCGCCGACGCCTACCCATATCGGGAGCTGGCCGGATTCGGTGGCGGGATAGACCCGCTGGCCGGTCAGGCCGTTGCGGGTGGTGCCCGACCAGGTGGTGGGACCTTCGGTGCGCAGCCTGGCCAGGAGGTCCAGCTTCTCCTCGAACAGGAGCTCGTAATCGGCAAGGTCGTAGCCGAAGAGCGGGAAGGATTCCGTGAACGATCCCCGTCCGACGGTGATCTCGGCGCGGCCGCCGGAGATCGCGTCGAGGGTGGCAAATCGCTGGTATACCCGTACTGGGTCATCCGAGCTCAGCACGGTGACCGATGAGCCGAGGCGGATGGCCGAGCTTCGCGCGGCGATCGCAGCCAGCAGCATGTCCGGCGCGGAGACGGCGAAGTCGTCGCGGTGGTGCTCGCCGATGCCGAAATGCTGGACACCTACCTGGCCGGCGAGCACTCCTTCCTCGACGATGTCGCGGATGACCTGCGCCTGGGCGACCGGGTGCCCGTCGTCACCGACGGACACGTCACCGAAGGTGTCGAGTCCCATCTCCAGGTCTGCGTCCATGATGTTCGCTCCGTCTGCTGCTAATGCGTTCGGGTTGGGCTGAATCCGGCCGGGAGCGCAAACGGGTCCCGGATCTGGTGACTACGCGCGGAATCGCGCATCAGCCCGGCGAGTTCGGATGCGGCACGACCGATCCGCTGGGGCAAGCCGGAATCCGGGCCGTCGCCTGAGCTGCCCCAGTCGCCGGTGGCCGCGTACACGCCCGTCGGCGCCACGACGGCGCGGTGATAGGTGAACAGGGGCCGGATGGCGTAGTCGAGGGCGAGGGAGTGCCGTTCGGTTCCGCCGGTGGCGCCGATGATGACGGGCAGGCCGGCCAGCGCGCCCGGTTCGATCACGTCAAGGAACGACTTGAAAAGCCCGCTGTAGCTGGTGGTGAAGATCGGCGTGCAGAAAATGGCGCCGTCCGCGCCGGTGAGCGATTCGATGGTCGCCTCGAGTTCCTCGTCGGCGAATCCGCTGATCAGGTTGCTGGTGACCGCCATCGCATGATCACGCAGCTCGATCACGGTCGTCTTGGTGTCGATGCCCTCGGCGCTCAGGCGGGCCGTGGTGGCATCGGCCAGCCTGTCGGCCAGCAGGCGCGTGGAGGAGGGCGTGGAGATCCCGGCCGAGATCACCGCAAGCTGCCGCGTGACGGCGTCGAGCGGGTACGTGCTCATCTATTCATCACCCTTTCCGGGGCGTTCGCGTCAGGTGCGTCTTCGCGGCGTGCCGCCACGCGCGATGCGTGGGTGGGAGCGTCGGGGATGCCGTCCGGCCGGCCACGGTCGAGTTCCCGGCGCAGTACGGGGACGATCTGCCCGAGCGCGTCGAGCTGCTCCATCGAGGTCTTCAGCGACATGGTCGGGAGGTTGAGCAGGAACAGCTGCCGCTGATAGTCCCCGTACAGATCACGCATGCCGGCGTACCGGTCGATGATCTCCTGCGGGCTGCCGACGGTCAGCGGCGTCTGCTGCATGAAGCTGTCCATCGAGACGCCCTGCCCGAAGGAGGTGGCCCGGAAATGCGGGAGGAACTCGGCTTTGGCATCCTGCGAGCTCGGCCGGATGAAGACGTGGCCGCCGAGACCGACGATCGCCTGAGCGGCCGTGCCATGGCCGTAGTGCGCGAAGCGCTGACGGTAGAGGCCGACCAGCTTCTGGTAATGCCGGGCGGGCGAGAAGATGTTGTTGGCGAAGAAGCCATCCCCGTAGTAGGCGGCCTGCTCGGCTATCTCCGGGCTGCGGATGCTGCCATGCCAGACGAACGGGGGCACGTCATCCAGGGGCCGGGGGATCGAGGTGAAGCCCTGCAGCGGGGTGCGGAAGCGGCCTTCCCAGTCGACGACCTCCTCGTCCCAGAGCCGCCGCAGGAGGGCATAATTCTCCACCGCCAGGGCGATGCCGTCGCGGATGTCCTGGCCGAACCACGGGTAGACCGGGCCGGTGTTCCCCCGGCCGAGGATCAGATCCACCCGGCCCCCGGCCAGGTGCTGCAGCAGAGCGTATTCCTCCGCCAGCCGCACGGGGTCGTTCGTGGTGATCAATGCAGAGGACGTCGACAGCTGCAGCGTCGAGGTCTTCGCGGCCAGGTGAGCGAGCAGCACCGGCGGCGATGAGGAGAAGAACGGCTGATTGTGATGCTCCCCCATCGCGAAGACATCCAGGCCGACTTCCTCGGCGTGCCGGGCCAGCAAGACGGTTTCCTGGATGGTCTCCTTAGCCCGCACGACGCGACCTGTCATCGGCGGATCCTGCGGCAGGTATCCCGTGCCGAACACCCCGAACTGCATGGCAGCCATGCGGCTCCCTCTCCCTGGCGCCCGAATATGCTTGCTCTGGCAATTAATTTACCAGCAGAAGATTGCTATGGCAAATAGCTGGTGTAAGTCTCGCGCAGCCATAGTGCTGCCGCGACCTCCGTCGGCCGTCCGCGGTAACCAGCGTCGTGGCGTTGGCCGGGTCGGCGAGGGCTAGGCAGTGCCGGGGCTGCCCATGGGTGGGGGGACCGCGCTTTCCGCCGACGATAAAGCGGAGCGGAAACGGCGCCGGACGACGGCGTGAGTCTTTGCTGCGCACAGGGACGCGGCCCGGGCCACGGCCTGGCCGGCGTCCGGGACCGAGACCGGCTTCACCCGGTGGCTGATGAGCGCAGCTCGTACCAGTCGTAACGCGCGGTCCGCAGATCGCTGGGCTGGCTCGCGCCCACCGCCTGGACGCCGTTGAGCCAGCGGTAGCGCTCGTCGCCGGTCTCGAACAACGGGGTCGTGTAGGCTGGCTCGCTGCCGACGCCGCGGGTCGCGTCAGTGCGCCCGCTGTACTGGACGTAGATGCAGGCGCCATCTTCCGTCTGTATCGTGGCGCGGACGTTGATCGTCGCGATCCCGCCGACGACCGTCACCCAGTCGGCGTTGGCCGTCCCCACCGAATGGCCGCTGAGCCGGTCACCATCCAGCGTCATCGACGTCACCTGCGCGATCCACCGGTCGCCGCTCGGGCCTTTCCCGACGTGCACCGCCCGGGCTAGCTCCAGATCGACACGGCACAGCGGTATCAGTTCGAGCACGCCTCGCTCCTTGCGTCGTATTCACAGTCGCGTTGTTCACGATCGCGGCCCCGGCTGGCTGGCTCAGATCCGCCGTGCGCGTCCTTCCCAGTAGGGTTCCCGCAGTACGCGGCGCAGCACTTTCCCCGTTGCGCTGAGGGGAAGCTGGGGCACGAACTGCACCGACGTAGGGCACTTGTAGTGCGCGAGCCGTCCCCGGGTGAACGCGATGAGCCCGGCCTCGTCGGTGGCCGCTCCTGGGCGCAGCACGACGAGCGCATGTGGCGTCTCGCCCCACCGTTCGTGCGGGATGCCGATGACCGCCACCTCGGCGACGCCGGGATGAGCCGACAGGGCCATCTCGACCTCGGCGGGAAACACGTTCTCCCCGCCCGAGACGATCATGTCTTTGAGCCGGTCGCGCAGGAAGAGGTAGTGGTCCTCGTCGAAGTCGCCGATGTCCCCGGTGCGGAACCAGCCGTCGGCCGTGAAGGCCTCACGGGTCGCACCGGGCTGGGCCCAGTAGCCGCTCATGAGGCGGACGGTCCGCGCCTGGATCTCGCCCGACTGCCCGGGGCCGGCCACGGCGCCAGTCTGCGGGTCGGCGATCCGCAACTCGACGCCGGGCCGGGGCTGTCCGCAGGACCGCAGCCGGGCGGCGGCGCGCTCGTCCCCGGTTTCGAAGTCGTGATCGGAGGGCAGCAGGGCGGTGAGCGCGCCGGTCGTCTCGGTGAGCCCGTAGATCTGCACCAGCCGGCAGTCGATCACCGTCAGCAGCATACGTAGCAACGGCTCGCTCATCGGTGCGCCGCCGTAGGAGATCGTTTCGAGGGTCTCCAGGCCGTCGGGAGTCTGCGTGGCGAGCGCTTCCAGGATCGACGACACCAGGGTGATGTTGGTGACACGGTGTGCCGCCACCAGGCGGCGGATGGCTGGCAGCGACGCGTCGTTCCCGACGACCAGTGTGCTACGTGCCGAGAGGGCCAGCAGGACGCTGGCCACGCCGATGATGTGGAACAGGGGCAGCACGACGAGCATCACCGAGTCGCCAGAGAGTTGCCACAGCTCACTGGTGTCGGTGAAGGAGTCGGCAAGCCCCGCGTGCGTGAGCATCACGCCCTTGGGCTGGCCCGTGGTCCCAGAGGTGTAGAGCTGGATGGCTACGTCGTCGGCGCGCCGCCCGGCCCGCGGGCGGGCGTCGTCCTGCCCGGCCAGCCACGGGCGCCACTGATCATCGTCACCGCCCGCGACGATGATCCGCAGCCGGGAAGCGCCGGAGAAACCGTCGAGCAAGTGGGTGAACTCCGCGGACACCACGAGTACGGCGCCCTGGCAGTCGTCGAGCATCCGGTGCAGCTCGGGTGGGCTCAGCCGCCAGTTCAGCAGCGCGAGGACCAGGCCGGCCCGGGCCGCGCCGACCATGAGCTCGACGCTCGCCAGCGTGTTCCGGCCTAGGTAGGCAACGCGGTCGCGTCCCGGCGCGGCTGCCGCCAGCAGTCCGTTGGCCGCGCGGTTCGCCGCGGCGTCGAGCTCGTCGTAGGTGACGGTGACGTCCCCGGCCACCACCGCTGTTGCGGCACCGCCCGCGCTGGCCAGACGCTCGTAGGAGAAGGCACGATGCAGCTTCATGAGAACCCTTTCCGGAGCCGTGGCGGGCGGGTATAATTCCGATTAAACATGATACTGATATCAAAATCAATCATGAACTGACATTGACGTCGGGATTAATTAGCGGGATCTTAACGGAGGGCAGCCGCCGGCAGTAGCAGGCGGCTCGTGCTCAGCTGGAACGCCGGGCTGCCGGTCCGATGACGTCCCGCCACTGCGCCAGCAGGGCGCGCCGGGCCTTGGGCGTCAGGTCGAGCAGGCCGCTCAGGGCCAGGCCGCGGTAGTACACCAGGGTCATGGTGAACAGCCGCCCGGCCTCAGCCTGGTCCATGTCCGGACCGAGCAGGCGCTGCGCGACGCGGCGCAGGCGCGCGCCCAGGCGGCGTTCGTAGGGGATCAGCTGGGCACGCAGTTCCGGCTCCGTGCGCGCGGCGATCCACAGCTCGAGGACCGCCGTGAACAGCCGGCTCGAGAAACTCGACCACATCAGGTCCAGCCACAGCTGGGTGCGCTGGCCCAGGTCCCCCTCTGCCGTGGCCGCGAGGTCGGACGCGCGCCGGTCCAGGTCCTCCACCTGGGCGGCGGCCAGGAACTCGACCGCCTCGAGCAGCAGGCTGGCCTTGGTGGGGTAGTGGTGCAGCAGCGCCCCGCGCGATACCCCGGCCCGGGCCTGGACCGCCGCGACCGTGGTGGCGGCATAACCCTTGTCGATCAGCGTATCGACCGCCGCCAGCAGCAGCCGTTCGCGGGTCCGCAGCGACCGGGCGGCGTTGCCGTTGGATGATCCCGCGCTCATGGCCCTCTTCCGTGTCGTCGGCGCCGCGACCTGGCTCGCGGTCCGCCGTCATATCTTCACACGGTCCGGCGGGGGGACGCTGTCCGGTTCGGGCGGCGGCGCCGCGGACCGGGCACTCTGCCGCCGCGCCGCGCCTGCCCGCCGCTGCCGCCACACCGCGAACGAGACCGCCGCGATCAGCGCGATGCCGTTGAACATGTCGCTGAGCCACTGGACCGACGTCACGAGCTGCAGGCCCTTGATACCGGTGGCCAGGACGTAGACGGCGATCACCGTGCCCCACACGTTGAACCGGCCGGGCTGCAGCTGGGTGGAGCCCAGGAACGCTGCCGCGTAGGCCGGCAGCAGCAGGCCCGTCCCGAACTCGAGCGACGGCCCGGACAGCGAGGCGTAGAGGACGCCCGCGATGCCGCAGACCGTCGACGAGGCGATGAGCGACAGCCAGGTCCACTGGCCGACCGCGACGCCGGACAGGCGGGCCGCCTCGGCGTTGCCGCCGATCGCGTGCAGGTAGCGCCCGGCGGGCGTATGCGCGAGCAGCCACCAGACAATGACCGCCAGCACGATGAGGTACCAGAACACGGCCTGGAATCCGAGCCACTGGACCTGGGCCAGGTTCGTCCAGGCGTTGCTGGTGGGCGGCAGGGGCTGGGAGTCATTGGACACCACCGTCTGCAGAGCGCCGACGATCGCCGCGACGCCGAGCGTGGCGATGAACGAGTTCACGCCGGCCTTGACCACCAGGAACCCGTTGACGATGCCGATGAGCGAACAGCAGGCGACGGACGCCACGATCGCGTACCACATGGGCCAGTGCTCGTTCACCTGGAGCACGCACACGAGGATCGTGGAGAAGTTGATGGTGGCGCCGATGGACAGGTCGTAGGCGCCGGCGGCGAGGGGGATCAGGACGGCGATGGCCATCATCGCGCCGACCGCCTGCTGGGCCGCGACCGAGTGCAGGGTGCCCGAGGTCGGGAACAGGTCCGGTTGCCACACCGAGAAAACCACGATGAACGCGGCCCACAGGTACAGCCCGCTGAACCGGTCGAACCGGAAGCCACCGCGCGGCAGTGTCCTCATGCCCTCTGCACCTCTGTCTGCCCCGGCGCCGCCCGCCTGGGCGGCGCCTGCGTGAGCGCGGCGTGCGTGAGCGCCGCGGCCGTCAGTGCCGCGCCGCTCAGCTCGGCACACGCCCGCCCGCGGGCGAGCACGATCACCCGGTCGCACAGCCCGGCGAGTTCCTCGTTGTCGGCCGAGCTCACGACCACGCAGGTGCCCTCGCTCGCGGCCACGGCGACGTGGTGGTGCAGGAGTGCCTTGGCCGCGATGTCGACGCCCTGCGTGGGCTCCTCGAGCAGCAGCACCTTCGGCGTCCGGCACAGCCATTTGGCCAGCAGCACTTTCTGCTGGTTGCCGCCGCTGAACGTGCCGAGGATGCGCTCGGTCCCGCCGGGCGGGCGGATGTCTAGCCGGGCGAACCAGCGCGCCGCCGCGGCCCGTTCGCGTCCCTGCCGCAGCACGGGGAAGCGCCAGAACTCGCGCAGCTGGGTCAGGCTGAGATTCTCGCGGGCCGGCAGGCTCATTACCCCGCCCTTGTCCTTGCGGTCGGGGGGAAGGTAGGCGACGCCGAGCTTCATCGCGCGCCGGGGGCTGGCGCCGGCGAGCAGCTCGCCGTCCACAGCGACGGTCCCGGCGTCGCGCGCGGTGGCCCCGAAGACCGCGGCGAGCACGTTGTCCCGGCCCGAACCGGTGATCCCCGCGATGCCGACGATCTCCCCGGCGCGTGCCTGCAGGGTCAGGCTCGCCAGCGGCCCCCGCGACAAGCCGGTGACCGTCAGCACCAGCCGACCGCCCGGCACCCCGGGCGGGACGGGCGGCGGGGGCGTGATCTGCTTGCCCACGATCAGCTCGGCCAGCGCGTGGTGGCTGAGCGCAGACGGTGCCCGGGTCGCCACCGCAACGCCATCGCGGAGCACCGTGACGCGGTCGCCCAGGTCGAAGATTTCCCGCAGGTGGTGGCTCACGTAGAGCACGCCGATGCCCCGCGTCGCCACCGCGCGCACCATGGCGTGCAACTGCGCCACCTGCGGCGACGGCAGGGCAGCCGTCGGCTCGTCGAGGACCAGCAAGACAGCCTGGCCGTGGGCGTCATCGCGCAACGCCCGCGCGAGCGCCACGCCGGCCTTGGCGGCGGGGCTCAGTTCTCCGACGAGGTCGCCCGGGCAGACATCGAGCTCCAGCAACTCCAGTGCGCGGCTGACCTCGGCGTGCCACGCCCGCGCCCGGATGGTCCCCAGCCGTACCGGGTAGCCGACGCCCAGCGTGAGATTGTCGGCCACCGAGAGGGAATCCACCAGCCCGAGGTCCTGGTGCACGAACCGGCACCCGGCCCGGTGCGAGGCCGCCGGGCTGCCGGGCGGCAGCGGCGTGCCGCCCACCCGGATCCCGGAGCCGGGATCGGGAACGTGATACCCGGACAGGACCTTGATCAGCGTGGACTTGCCGGAGCCGTTCTCCCCGACCAGCGCGTGCACCTCGCCAGCGCGGACGTCCAGGTTGACCGAGCGCAGGGCCGGGGTCCCGGCAAAGGTCTTGGACAGCTGGCTGATGGCCAGCGCGGCTGGGCCGCCCTGGCCATCGGCGCGGGTCAGGCTGCTCAACCGACGTGCCACAGCTTCTGGAACAGTGCCGGGTATCCGGCCGGCACCAGGGCCGAGTCGGTCGCCGGGCCGATCGTCGCCTTGGTCAGGATCTGCTGCGGCATCCCGCCGTCGTCGACCGTGAAGGTCATCCCCGCCTCGTGCCGCAGCAGCACGTCCA
Source organism: Actinomycetota bacterium (assembly GCA_003161205.1). Next base: position 8,969 of record PMOU01000131.1, read on the forward strand.
TGATCTGCCAGCCGCAGTACACCAGGTCGTTCTGCATGACGGCCGCCTCCGTGCCGTCCCGGACNNCAGGCCCGCCGCCTTGAGCGCGGCGGGCAGTCCGGGGGCGAGCGCGATATCGGAGGCCGCGACGTAGCCGATCGACGGATTGCGCTGCAGCGCGGACACGATCGCGCTGGTCACGCCGTTCGCAGCCACCTCGGTGCCGGTGACGTCGAGCGTGGTGACCTTGCAGCCGGGGCAGCGCCCGGCCACCTCGTCGCGGAAGCCGGAGCCGACCTCGCCGATGGTCGGGTACTGGGGAATGTCCTGCTGCAGGACGTTCCCCTTGCCCTTGGAGTCGGCGATGAACCAGTCGGCCAGGAGCTTGCCCTGCAGTTCGGAGTCCTGGGGGGCGAGGATGTTGGCAATGACGGTCGCGTTCGTCGTGACCGGGCCGATGGACCAGGGCACCATCAGCACGCCTGCCTTGGCGTAGGCGGCTTCCTCGCTGGCCCAGATCACCTGCGGCAGCCCGGAGAGGCTGACCGCGTACGGCTTCGGGCGGAGCGTGAGTGCCTGCTGCAGCGCGGACACCAGCGTCGCCGGGTTGGTGGACACCCACGGGAGGGTCTTGACCGTCCAGCCGACGGCCGCCGCGGCAGCCCGGAAGCCATCGCCCCCGTAGATGCACTGCTGCACCTCACACTGCAGGAACACGACAGTCTTCCCCTTGGGGGGAGCAGCCGGAAGCGGCTGGGTCACGCCGAGCGCGGCGGGCGGGCGGGAGTACGCGGCCACGGCTTGTTCGGCTGCCGCCAGCCCTGGCGACGTCGCCGTGGCGGTGGGCTGGCCGCCCTGGCTGGCGGCCGGGGCCGCACTGCTGCACGCGGTCAGCAGCAACGCGGCGACCGCGCCGCTGGCCACTGCCGCTGCGCTGAGCCGTGAGCGCTGAGTCTGGTTTCCGATGCGGACCACGATGTCCCTCCCCTTCCAGGAATGGGTTGGCGAACCGTGGTCCTCCTCACGGGTGGCAGGCAACCTCGAGGTCGAGCCATCGGTCAGCAGGAGCGTAAGACAGAAGTGACAGCGACGTCAATATCATTCCTGTAGTCCTTGACATTGTTTCCCGCGCTGGTGATGCTATAAGACAGTACGAGTAGACTGTAAAAGCCGTACGGACGGACTGTAGATGGAAAGACGGGATGCTGATGGCTGAGGGGCTGCAGTGAGCGTGCGGGTCGAGCGGCGGGGAGCCGTGGTGACCGTGATCCTCGACCGCCCGGACCGGCGCAACGCGGTCGACCGCGCCCACGCCGAGCGGCTGCACGACGCGTTCACCGAGGCAGACCGGGACGAGTCCGTGTCCGTCGTCGTCTTGCACGGTGCTGGCGGTAACTTCTGTGCCGGCGCCGACCTGCGGGCCCTGGGCACCGGCGAGGGCGTCGAGGTGACCCGGGACGGGCCCGGGCCGATGGGCCCGACCCGGCTGCAGATGACCAAACCGGTGATCGCCGCGGTCGAGGGTTACGCGGTAGCGGGCGGCCTCGAGCTGGCATTGTGGTGCGATCTGCGGGTAGTCGGCGAGAAGGCTGTCTTCGGCGTCTTCTGCCGGCGGTGGGGCGTCCCGCTCATCGACGGCGGGACCGTGCGGCTACCGCGGGTCGTCGGCATGGGCCGGGCGCTGGACATGATCCTGACCGGGCGGCCGGTGGGCGCGGCCGAGGCGCTGTCGTTCGGCCTGGCCACCGAGGTGGTCCCCGCCGGAGACGCCCGGGCACGGGCCGAGCAGCTGGCCGCGGCGATCGCCCGCTTTCCCCAGGGCTGCCTGCGCTCGGACCGCCGGTCGACCCTGGACCAGCACGGCATGGCCGTCGCGGACGCCCTGGCGGCCGAACGCCGGGTCGGGCTGGCGGCCGCCACCGAGGAGGCGCTGCCGGGCGCCGCGCGCTTCGCCGCCGGGGAGGGGAGGCATGGTGATTTCGGGTCCGCGCCGCTCGCAGAAGAACCGACCGGCTCCGCCGCCGGCTGATCCCGCCGCCAGCTCCCGGTCAGCGGGCGGCCACCCGGACGGGCCGGCGCCGTTTCGCGGGGGCCTGGCGGATGCCCACGCCATTGCTCCACAGCTTGGTCATGGTCGCCACCGCGGTGTCTTCGTCGAAGTCCTGCCGCAGCACGTACATGGCGTACGCGAAGTCGCCGACCATGCCGCCGAGGGCGTGCGCAGCGTACCGTGCGTTCAGCTCCGGATCGGACAGGCCACGCTGCTGCAGCGCGTCGATCGCGGCGGCGATGCGGTCGGCGAACCGGGTGATGATGCCGAGCCTGATCGCCCGGAAGTCCTCGTCGAACGTCACGACCTGCTCCAGGATGCGCATCATCTTGGCGTTCTGCCGGTACGCCGTCAGGAACTGCCGGATCGTCTCCTCCAGGTGCTCCTGCGGCCCGAGGCCGGGAGTGCCCGCCGACTGCGAGCCCGCGTACAGCCTCTCGACGAGCTCGTCGATCAGGCTGCGGAGGATGTCGTCCTTGGACTCGAAGTACATGTAGAACGTCCCGTGCGATACGTGGGCCGTGGTGACGATGTCGGTGACCCGCGTGTCGAAGTAACCCTTGTCCTCGAACACCTTGCGCGCGGCCTTGAGCAGGCTCTCGCGTCGCCGCTGCCCTTTCGGAGTGGGCGGGACCGACATGATGGACCGTCCTTTCCTGCCGCGCTGCTGCCAGCGGGCGGCTTTCACACCGATGATCGCGTGCGGGCCCGGCATCATTGCCTGCCGTCGCACCGCCTCCCGGCCATCCGTCTGCGGCTGAGAGGCAGTATCCCCAGCATAGGTAATGATGATGTCAGAATCGAATATGGTCCGGCCTGCGGCGCGCACGCCGCCGAGGAGAGGAATGCCGATGCCCATCATGTCCGACGCCGAGCGGGACGCGTTCCTCGCCGAGCGCCGAGTGGGAGTACTCGGGGTGGCCCGCGAGGGCAAGGGACCGCTGCTGGCGCCGATCTGGTTCCGCTACGAGCCAGCCGCTGGGCTGCGCATGTACCTGTCCGAGTCGTCGGCGAAGGGCCGTCGGCTGGCGGTGGCGGGACGCGCGACGCTCGCGGTGCACGCTGACGATTTCCCGTACCGGTACGTCATCGCCGAGGGGCCCGTGACTATGCGCCGCCTGGGTGAGCAGACCTCCGAGGCGATCCAGGCGATGGCGTCGCGTTATCTCGGCGCCGACGCGGGCCGACGCTATGCCGGCCAGTTCACGGCCGAGGATGAAGTGGAGGTCCTGCTGGTCCCGCAGCGGTGGCAGGCGGTGATTCCCGGTGGCCCGGCGGACCTGGCGCCGGCCGCCAGGCAACCGGCGGAGCCGCACTGATGGATCTCTTTTCTGTCGAGGGCAAGACCGTGCTGGTCACCGGCGGTAGCCGAGGAATCGGCCTGATGATCGCCCGTGATCTCGTCGAGTCCGGCGCCCGGGTGTACATCAGCTCGCGCAAGGCCGAGGTGTGTGTGGCCGCCGCCCGGGAGCTATCCGCCGAGGGCACCTGCATGGCGCTGCCGGCCGATCTCTCCCGCCGTGAGGAGTGCGTGCGGCTGGCCGCCGGATTCGGTGCCCGCGAGACGAGCCTGGACATCCTGGTCAACAACGCCGGAGCGACGTGGGGGGCTCCCCTAGATCAGTTTGCCGAGGCCGGATGGGACAAGATCCTCGATGTCAATCTCAAAGGTGTCTTCTACCTGACCCAGGCGATGCTTCCTCTCATCCGCGCCGCGGCCACGCCGGAGAACCCGGCGCGCGTCATCAACATCGGCTCCATCGACGGCCTGCGGGCGCCCGGCGGGCGAAGCTTCGAGTTCGAGACATACTCCTATTCCGCCAGCAAGGCCGCGCTCCACCACCTGACGCGGGTGCTGGCCAAGCGGCTGGGCAGCGAGAACATCACGGTGAACGCGATCGCACCGGGCCCGTTCGACACCCAGATGATGGCCGCCGTGCTGTCCGAGCACAGCGAGGAGGTCGCTGCCACCTCGCTGCTCGGGCGGCTCGGACAGCCCGGCGACATCGCCGGCGCCGTCCGGTACCTCGCGGCCAGATCCGGCTCCTACGTCACCGGGACCGTGCTGCCCGTGGACGGCGGGATGGTGCTCGCGTGATGGTCAACCGGCAGGTCGTCCGATTCTCGACCGGTCCCTGAGACGAAGGGCAGCCGGTGGACTTCGCACCATCCCCCCGCGGGAAGGATCTGCTGTCGAGGGTCCAGGACTTCATGGACACCGAGGTGCTTCCCGCCGAAGCGGAATACAAGCAGTACCGTCTCGACCGCGGGCCGGCCGATCATTCGCTGCCACCGGTCGTCGAGGAGCTCAAGGTCAAGGCCCGCGCGCGCGGACTGTGGAACCTGTTCCTTCCCGCGGTGTCCGGGCTCAGCAACCTCGACTATGCGCCGCTGGCCGAGCGGACCGGCTGGTCGCTCAACCTCGCGCCGGAGGCGATGAACTGTTCCGCACCGGACACCGGCAACATGGAGGTACTGCAGCTGTTCGGCACTGACGAGCAGCGGCGCCGGTGGCTGGATCCGCTGCTGGAGGGGCGCATCCGCTCCGGATTCGCGATGACCGAGCCTGATGTCGCATCCTCGGACGCGCGCAACATCGCGACGAGCATCGTCCGCGACGGCGCAGACTACGTGATCAACGGTCGCAAGTGGTGGACCACCGGCGTGCTCGACCCGCGCTGCTCGATCCTGATCGTGATGGGCAAGACCGATCCCGGCGCGCCCGCGTACCGCCAGCAGTCGATGATCCTGGTCCCCGTCGACTCCCCGGGGGTGGCGGTGGTGCGCGCGCTGCCAGTCTTCGGCTACCAGGACCAGCACGGCCACGGCGAGATCACCTTCACCGACGTCCGCGTCCCGGCCGGCAACCTCATCGGCGGTGCGGGCGACGGCTTCGCCATCGCCCAGGCGCGGCTCGGCCCCGGGCGCATCCACCACGCGATGCGCTGTGTCGGGGTGGCCGAGCGGGCCCTGGCGGCGATGGTGACGCGCGCCCAGTCACGCATCGCGTTCGGCGCCCCGCTCGCGCAGCACGGCGTCGTGCAGCAGCAGATCGCCGAGTCGCGGATGGAAATCGAACAGGTCAGGCTGCTGATCTTGAAGACGGCCTGGATGATCGACGAGCTCGGCGCCCGGCACGCCCGCGCGGAGATCGCGGCCATCAAGGTCCTCGCGCCCCGCGTCGCCTGCGCCGTCGTGGACCGCGCCATCCAGGTACACGGCGGCGCCGGGGTGAGCGACGATGTACCGCTGGCCGAGATGTACGCCGGCGCGCGGGTGCTCCGGATTGCCGACGGACCCGACGAGGTCCACGTCCGGGCGATCGCGCTGCACGAGCTGGCCCGGCACGGACCAGCCGCCCAGGTGGCAGAATCCGCCAGCAACGCCAAAGGAGTGACACCATGAACCCAGACCCGCGGTGCGCGATCGTCACCGGCGGCGCACGTGGCATCGGCCGGGCCATCGCCACGCGGCTGAGCCGGGACGGCTTTGCGGTGGCGGTCGTCGACATCGACGAGCAGGGGGCGCTTGAGGTTGCCGCCGAGATCCGCGACTCGGGTGGCACCGCGCTGGCCGTCACGAGCGATGTCCGCGACGAGGCCAGCACCCAGGCCGGCGTGGACCGCGTGGCGACCGGGCTCGGGGCGCCGACCGTACTGATCAACAACGCCGGCCTTACCCGGGACAACTTGCTGTTCAAGATGTCGCTGACCGACTGGGACGAGGTGATGAGCGTGCACCTGCGCGGCGCCTTCCTGATGAGCCGGGCCGTGCAGCAGCACATGGTCGCCGCGTCCTGGGGACGCATCGTGAACCTGTCCAGCATCGCGGCCTTCGGCAACCGCGGCCANNGGTTTCATCGAGACCGACATGACCATCGCCACCGCGCGCCGCCTGGGCGTCAGCTTCGAGGACTTCGCGGTGTCGGTTGCGGAGCGGACCCCGGCCGGGCGGGTCGGCGTACCGGCCGACATTGCCGCCGCCGCGTCCTATTTCGTCAGCGACGAGGCCGGCTTCGTCACCGGTCAGACCCTGTACGTGTCCGGCGGACTGACCTGACCGCAGTCGCGATGCGCAGGTCGGTTCACAGGTCCAGGACGAGTAGCGGGGTGCGTGAGCGGCCGACGCAGATCATCATCGTCGCCCCGCCGGCCCGCTCGTCGTCGGTGAGCACCTCGTCATGGTGCTCAGGCACACCGGCGAGCACCGTCGTCTCGCATGTCCCGCAGACCCCCTCCCCGCAGGAGAACGGCGTGGCCGGCAGCACCTCGCGAACCACCGACAACAGGCTGCGGTGCGCCGGCACCGTCACGGTGATCCCGGACCGGCGCAGCTCCACCTCGAACCCGCGCCGCCCGCCTGCCGCCGGGGAGCCGGCTCCGGCGGTCACGGGCGATGGCGGCACGGTGAAGCGTTCGATGACCGGCGGCCGATCCGGCCGCCATCGCTGGCAGGCGTCCTGCACCGCGGTCAGCATGCCGCTCGGACCGCATGCGTAGATGTCGGCGTCGGCCGGACACTCACGCACCAGCGAGCCGACGTCGAGCGGACCCTGCTCGTCCTCGGGCACGAGGTGAACGCGGCCCGCGGCCAGTGCACCGATCTCGTCGGCGAAGACCAGGTGCCGGCGCGACCGGGCCCCGTAGCTGAGCTGCCACCCTCGGCCGCGGCGGCCCGCCTCGCCGATCATCGGCAGGATCGGGGTGATCCCGATGCCGCCGGCCAGGAACAGGTAGCGCGGCGCGTCCTGCAGCGGGAACCGGTTACGCGGCGCGGAGATCCGCAGCGTCATGCCGACGGCGGCGGCGTTGTGCAGCCACTGCGACACTCCGCCCGGGTCCGGCCCCCGCAACACGGCGAGGCGGTACCGGCCGCGGTCGGCCGGGTCTCCGCACAGCGAGTACTGCCGGACCGGGCGATCCGGCAGGGCGATGTCGATGTGTGCTCCCGGCTCCCACGGCGGCAGATCGGCCGAGGCCGGATCGACCAGGGTCAGGACCACGATGGCCGGCCCGGGACGGTGCAGCGCGTCGATCACCACCGTCCGGGCGCTGGACTCGCCCTCGCGAGCTCTGTCCTGGGCTTGGACGGACACCCGAGCCCCCTGCCTTAGTCGTCGTAGAGGTAGCTGTCCAGGACGGAGTGGAAATCGGCCACCCGCACTTCCTGGCCGTGCGTGGACAGGAAGATCTCCTCTAGCCCGTCGGAGTGCAGTCCCAGCTGGACCTTCGGCAGCGCGGTGAAGTCCTGGTCCGGGACGCGGCCCACCTTGGTGTTCTCCGCGACGAGCTCGTGCGGTGAGGGCTCGCGGGTAAGGCGTTCGGAGTCGGTGAGCCAGTTCATCACGAACAGGTCGAAGAAGCAGCGTTCGGGGTCGGCGGCGTCGGGCCGCATGCGGGCCAGGACGATGTGGCCCGCGAAGGCGTTGACGATGACGTTCGGGAAGAAGAAGTAGTGGTGGTCGTCGATCAGCTGCTCGTCGGTGAGGGCGGAGTAGTCCCGGTCGAGCTTCGCGGCCGAGGCGCGCCCGGCTTCGATAAGCGCCTCGCGGACGGTGATCCCGCCTTTCAGAGTCGGCACCCCGTCGACCATCTCGAACGCGGCCGACTCGCGCAGCATCTTGCCCATGATTCCCGAGCGCGGCTTGGACAGCTCGTTGAGCATGCCCTGCTCGCTGGTGTCGCGGGCTTTGGGGCTCGGCACGCCCATCGGCATGTACATGGCGCTGTGCTTGCCGAGCTGCTCATACGTCGTGTGGACGTCGTCGGTGTACTCCAGCAGCTGCGGGTGGACGCCCTGCAGGTGGTACACGTCCAGGAACCCGTCCACCATCGTCTTCCAGTTGGCGGCCATCGGCAGCGTGACGCTGCTGGTGCGGGTGTGCTCCTCCCAGTGGTAGCCCGCCACCCGCTCGGGCAGCGGCGCGAGATACTCGTGCAGCGGCTCGGCGTCCGGGTCCGGGTTGATGAACACGAACTGGCCCCAGACGTCCACCTTTACCTGGCGCAACGCGAAGCAGGCGTCGTCAAAGGCCGGGAAGCCCTCACGCTCGGGAACCTTGATCAGCCGCCCGCGCAGGTCCCAGGTCCAGCGGTGGTAGTTACAGGCCAGCTCGTCCGGCAGCGTACCGGTGCCCGTCCGCAGCCGGTTACCGCGATGCGGGCAGACGTTGTGGAATGCCCGCAGGGCACCGTCCGCGCCGCGCAGGATAAGGACTGACTGGTCCGCGTACTGATACTCGTAGAAGTCGCCGACCTGGGCGACATCCTCGAGCAGGCAGGCCCACTGCCACACCCGACGCCACAACTGGCGCTGCTCCAGGTCGGCGAACTCCCGGTCGATATAACGCCGCTTGGCAACCTTGCCGGTGGCCGGCTCGACCCGCAGCGACTCGGCGTCGTAGGTGCTGACGGTTGCTGTCATGTGCTGCTCCATAACCACTCGACTCCTGCGGTACCACCTTCGGACTTTCGCTCAACGTACATTAAACTGATGATGACGTCAATATCATTTCTAGGCACGTCCAGCATACCGGCCTAGCTATTGATTCCGACGTCAGCGTCAGTTATATTACGGGGATGAATCCTTCGCTTCGCGTCGCGCTGGTCACCGGCGGAGGACGCGGCATCGGGCGCGCCATCAGCGTCACGCTCGCCCGCGGCGGAGCCGACGTTGCGATCAACTACGCGCGGGACTCGGCGGCGGCGGCGGAGACCGCCGCCGAGATCATCGCGCTCGGCCGGCGAGCAATCGCCGTGCAGGCCCGCATCGAGTCCGCGGGCGAGGACGAGGCCATGATTGCGCACGTCACCGAACAGCTCGGGCCGCTGTCGATCCTGGTGAACAACGCCGGCGTGGCGAGCCGGGGACGCTATGTCCACGACACCGACCCGGCCGAGGTGGACCGGCTCGTCGCCGTCCACGCGATCGGCGCCCATCACCTGTGCCGCCTGAGCTTGCCGTTCCTGCGTCAGCACGAGCGCAGTGACATCGTGTTCATCTCCAGCGTCGCGACCGACCTGCTCAATGCCGGCGGAGCGCCCTACAACATGGGCAAGGCGGCCATGGAGGCGCTGGCGATGACACTGGCGAAAGAGGAACGCGATCACGGCGTCCGGGTGAACATCGTCGCGCCGGGCATCGTGGAGACCGACATCGGCCGGCGGCTGATCGCCGCGACCACCGGAGAGACCGACATGCGCGCGGTCGACCAGCACATGCCCTTCGGGCGGATGTGCCAGCCCGCCGACGTCGCCTCCGTCGTCGCGTTCCTGGTATCGGATGGCGCCGGCTACGTGACCGGGCAGCGTCTGCGCGTGGACGGCGGCGGCCAGGCGCTGGCCAGCGCCCCGGTCCGGAGAGCGACGTGAGGGTCTTCCCGGACTTGCCGCCCTGTTCGACTCATGACCGTCTTATCCCAGCTACCTGACACCGTAAGGACATCCATGACAGAGGCAGTGATCGTCTCCACCGCGCGCTCACCGATCGGCCGGGCGAAGAAGGGGTCGTTGCGCGAGATGCGCCCCGACGATCTCGCNNGACCTCATGCTCGGCTGCGCCCAGCCCTCGGGTGAGTCCGGATACAACATGGCGCGCGCGGTCGCGGTCCTGGCCGGTTTCGACTCGGTGCCCGGCACCACTGTGAACCGGTACTGCTCCTCGAGCCTGCAGACCACGCGAATGGCGTTCCACGCGATCAAGGCAGGGGAAGGTGACGTGTTCGTCTCGGCCGGAGTCGAGACCGTCAGCCGCTACTTCAAAGGGGGCGCCGACGGCATGCCCAGCACCGAGAACCCGGTGTTCGCCCAGGCGTCCGCGCGCACCCAGGTGTTCGCCGAGGGCGGCCATGACTGGGTCGACCCCCGCGAGTACGGCGAGGTACCGGACCTGTACACCGCGATGGGGTACACCGCCGAGAACGTCGCACAATACATGAAGGTGAGCCGACGGGAGCAGGACGAGTTCGCCGCCCTCAGCCACAACCGCGCCCAGGATGCCATCGCGAACGGCTTCTGGACGCGCGACATCACGCCGGTGACCCTTGCTGACGGGACGATCGTCGCCCAGGACGACGGGCCCCGCACCGGGGTCACGGCCGACAGCATCGCCCACCTGGAGACGATCTTCCGGCCGGGCGGCACCGTGACGGCGGGCAACTGCTGCCCCCTCAACGACGGGGCCGCCGCGGTCGTGATCATGAGCGACACGAAGGCCAGCCAGCTCGGCCTGACCCCGCTGGCGCGCATCGTGGCGACCGGCGTCACCGGCCTTTCCCCGGAGATCATGGGCCTCGGACCGATCGAGGCCACCAGGATGGCCCTGTCGCGAGCGGCGCTGACAATCGACGATATCGATCTCGTGGAGATCAACGAGGCGTTCGCCGCCCAGGTGATCCCGTCCGCACGCGAGCTCAGCATTGACGCCGAGCGGCTCAACGTCAACGGCGGCGCCATCGCGATCGGCCACCCGTTCGGCATGACCGGCGCCCGGATCACCTCGACCCTGGTGAACTCGCTGCAATTCCACGACAAGCAGTTCGGCCTGGAGACCATGTGCGTCGGCGGCGGGCAGGGCATGGCGATGATCATCGAGCGACTGTCCTGAGCCAGGTTCAGCCGTGCCCTCATCGATGATCATTTCCCGTCGCAACCCAGCGTAGAGATGACACCGACGCCAGGATCATAAATCTAGAGTCATACGTGGAGTGGTTAATGAGCGCTGTTGCTGACGACCTCGTCCGGCCCGTGCTCACCGTCACGAGGAAGGCCAGTTGAGTCATGGACATCGAGACGTTGGTTGCGCGCGCGGAGATCACCGATGTGCTGGCCCGCTATGTCCGTGCGGCTGATCGTGGCGACTGGGCTCTGCTTCGCGCTTGTTATCACGAGGATGCTTACGACGATCATGGTGACTACAAAGGGGGGCCCGACGGTCTCGTCGTNNCGACCGGGCCCGCGCCGAGACGTACTGCCTGGGGTGGTACGGCCGCCGGTCATCGGGCAGCGGGAAGGTCTGGACGATCGCGCAGGGCCTTCGTTACCTCGACGAGTTGACCAGACGCGACGGACGCTGGGCGATCAGCGGGCGGCGCGTCGTGATGGATTGGGAGCACACCTTCGCGGTCACCCACCCGCCGCGTCTGGATGCCTGGCTGCGCGGCGGCTACGGGCCCGCGGATCCGTCGACGTCGTTCTTTACAGTCGATGCCTCACCGGCGCCATCGAGCTGACCACGTGCGTCGTCAGGTGCGGCCCGCAGGAACCGCCAGGATGATCGCTCGCGGCCGGCCGCGAGCGAGACCCGACGCGGGAATGTGCGGTGCGAGCTGTCAGCTCGCGGCCAGGACATGGCCATGATCATCGAACGACTGTCCGGAAAGAAGGCCAGCCCATGTCCTCCTCCCTGATCATGTCCCGGCGCGACCTGGAATTCCTCCTCTATGAGTGGCTGGACGTCACCACCCTGACCCGGCGGCCCCGCTTCGCCGCGCACTCCAGGGCGACGTTCGAGCAGACCCTGGAACTCGCCCAACGGATCGCCACGCACGACTTCCAGCCCCACAACCGAGCCGCCGACCGCACCGAACCACAGGTGCTCGACGCTCAGGTGGTACTCCTCCCACAGGTCGCTGCGGCGATGCAGCGCCTCGCCCGGTCCGGGTTGATGGCCGCCCCCTTCGACGAGGACCTCGGCGGCGCGCAGCTGCCCACGGTCGTGGCCAAGGCGGCCATGACCTGGCTGCAGGCAGCCAACTCCGCCACCTCGGCCTACCCCCTGCTTACCTCCGCCGCCGCCATGCTGCTGCTGGCCCACGCCAGCCAGGACCAGATCGGCACCTGGGTGCCGCCGATGATCGAGGGCCGTTACTTCGCCACCATGTGCCTGTCCGAGCCGCAGGCCGGCTCTTCGCTGAGCGACATCCTCACCCGCGCCGAGCCCGATGAGGACGGCACGTTCCGGCTGTCCGGCACCAAAATGTGGATCTCCGCGGGCGATCACGAGCTCGGCGAGAACATCGTGCACCTGGTGCTGGCCAAAATCCCGGGCGGCCCCCCGGGTGTGGCGGGCATCTCGCTGTTCCTGGTCCCGAAGCTGCTGGAAAACGGTGACCGCAACGACGTGATCCTGACCGGGCTGAACCACAAGATGGGCTTCCGGGGAACAGTCAACGCGGTGCTGGCCTTCGGCGGCGGCGCGCACAGTCCCGGCGGCCGCGCCGGCGCCCTCGGCTACCTCATCGGAGCCCCGCACACCGGGCTGGCCGCGATGTTCCACATGATGAACGAGGCCCGGATCGGCGTGGGACTGGACGCGGCCGCCCTGGGCTACACCGGCTACCTGCACTCCCTGCAGTACGCGCGGACCCGGACTCAGGGACGCCCGCCCGGCCGACGGGAGGCAGGCGCCGCCCCCGTGCCGATCATCGAGCACGCCGACGTCCGCCGGATGCTGCTCGCCCAGAAAAGCTACGTCGAAGGCGGCCTGGCCCTCGGGCTCTACTGCGCCCGCCTGGTGGATGAACAAGCCAGCGGCGCCACCGAGGATGACCGCCGCACCGCCGGGCTACTCCTCGACGTCCTCACCCCCATCACCAAAAGCTGGCCGGCCCAGTGGTGCCTGCACGCCAACCACCTCGCGATCCAGGTCCTCGGCGGCTACGGCTACACCCGCGACTTCCCCCTGGAACAGTTCTACCGCGACAACCGGCTCAACATGATCCACGAGGGCACTCACGGAGTCCAGGCCCTCGACTTGCTCGGCCGCAAGATCTGCCTGCACGGCGGCGCCGGCCTCACCGCCCTCATCACCAGGATGCGCGGGACCGTCGACCGCGCCGTCCGCAGCAGCGACCCCACCGCAGCCGCCCTCGCCCCCGCCTTGTCCGCCGCCGTCGACCGCCTCGTCGCCATCAGCGCAATCCTGCTAGCCGTACCCGAACCCCAGGTGCGCCTGGCCAACGCCTCCCTCTACCTCGACGCCGCCGGACACCTCGTCATCGCCTGGCTATGGCTCGAACAGGTCCTCACCGCCCAGCACGGCGACGAACCCATCCACGACGGCAAAAGGCGAGCCGCCACCTACTTCTACCGCTGGGAACTACCCACCACACACACCATGTTCGACCTCCTAGCCGACCTGGACACCACCGTCCTGGACACACCGCCCGCGGTGCTCTGATCCCTTCGCGCCGCCGGCGCAGTACGCGCCCGGCTGGGACCGGTGATGGCCGCGCCGTCAGCGGCGTCACGCCAGGATCAGCACCGGGAAGGCCCGGTTCCTTTTGCTAAACCTGACGTCAGTTTTCCCACCCACATCTCAGGGCTCGAAACAGATGGGGCCGCCCGGGCCGCAGGCCAGCACGGCGTGCTCTCTCCCCCGCTTTCGCTGGCCGAGCCGACCAGGACGATCGACCCGCCCGCGCTCATCAGCGGGGCGACGGCCTGGATGGCCAGCAGCGCGCCGGTGACGTTGACGTCCTGCACCCGGCGCATATCGGCCGGCTCCACGTCGAGCAGGCGGGCCCGCCAGGTAATGCCGGCGTTGGCGACAAGCCCGCCGACCTGGCCGTACCGCTCCCCCAGGTCTTTGGTAAGGGAGGCCCAGCCGGATTCGTCGGTCACATCCAGCTGGCGGTACTCGGCCCCGCCGATGGCCTCGGCTGGTTCTTTCCCGAGGTCAGCGGCGATGACGGCCGTCCCCTGGGCGGCGAGCAGCCGCGCCTCGGCCGCGCCCTGGCCGCGCCCGGCCCCGGTGATGACCACGACGCTCATCACGCCCGCTTCCGGGTACGTGGCCTCGGCCGGGCCGCCCGCACCGGCGGGAGCTGAGCGCCGGGCACCACCTGGTTACGGATGGTCCCGATACCCTCGACGCTCATCTGAACCACGTCGCCCGGCTGCAGCGGCGGCGGGTCGGTCCGGCCGCGGCGCCCCCACAGCTCGGCCAGGCAGCCGCCGTTGCCGCAGGTGCCGGAGCCGAGGACATCCCCGGCCCGCACCCAGGTGCCGCGGGAAGCGTAGGAGATGAGCTCCTCGAACGGCCAGCCCATATTCGACAGCAGGTCCTGCCCGACCTCCGCATCGTTGACCGACACCCGCATGTCCAGCGCCAGGAACCCGTCCGCGTCCCGGTAGGGCTCGACCTCGTCCGCGGTGACCAGCCACGGGCCGAGGGTGGTCGCGGAGTCCTTGCCCTTCGCCGGGCCGAGGTTGACCTTCATCTCCCGGCGCTGGAGGTCGCGGGCGGACCAGTCGTTCAGGATGGTGTACCCGAACACGTGGTTACGGGCCTGTTCCGGTGTCAGCGACGCGCCGTCGGCCCCGACCACCACCGCGACCTCCAGCTCGAAGTCGAGCGCCTGGGATCCTGGCGGGACGGGGACATCATCGTGTGCGCCGATCAGCGCGTACGGGTTGGTGAAGTAGAACGTCGGCGCCTGATACCATTCCGGCACCACGCCTGCGCCGTCCCCCATACTGGCCACGACGCCTTCGACGTGTTCCTCGAACGCGACAAAATCACGCACCGTCGGTGCCTGCAGCGGCGGCAGCAGCCGGACGTCGCCGAACGGGATCACCGGCTGGCTGAACGCGGCCGCCCCGGTCTGGAGCGCGGCCGGCAAGCCGACCCGGACCAGGTCCAGGACGGTGACCCCCGGCCGCAGGGGATGAATCCCGTCGTCGCCTGCCACGCCGCTGGCGGTAGCGTTGCCGTACTCATAGGTGGCGAATCGCATGGGGGCCGGCCTTAGACGGGCGGGGCGACGAACAGGCCCTTGTCGGGGTCATTGAACGATTTCTGCGCGACGAACTCGTTCATCGCGTTGGCGGTCCCCCACTGGTCGGCGACATCGGGCTGGCTGAAGTCGTACAGATGCGGGTGCCAGGTGTCCTCATCGATCTGCGCCAGCTCGGTGGTGTACTCCACCGTGTTACCGTGCGGGTCCAGGAAGCGTCTCCGGTGGCGGCTGGAGGTCGCGCCGAGTGAGACATCTGCCTCCGAAGCCATGCCGCTATCTTACCTCCCGGATTCACACAGAGCACGCCGACAAGGATCAGCTCCCGGCCGCGGCAATTCGTTCCTCGTCACGTCGCGGCGAGAATGGCTCAGGTTACCGGTGAGGCGCTGAACATCGGCGGCAGCCCGGCCGGGTCGGTGGCGGTCGAGCCGGAGAACGAGTCGATGAAGCTGTAGTCGAAACGCCCGGCTTGCGCATCAGCACGGCGACCGCCTCGGCCACTCATGGCCGGAGCAAGCGGGCGGAGGGTGCAGTGCAGGTCAGGGCGTTGGCCGGGTCGGTGATCACCGCCTGCGGTCTACCCGGCTGTGGGAAAGGGCGAGACGGTCCGCTGGCAGCCAGTCTCGTCCGCCTTGACAGGCCGCTGGCTGAGCACGGGCCGAGCCAGCCGGGGCGCGACCGGTCAGGTCGTCGGGGTCACGGTGACGGGCAGCGAGGCGAGCGCCCGGATCACGTTGTTCATGACGTGCACCGGCTCGCCCACGGTGAAGCGCTCGACCCGGCTCGCAAGGGCCGTGAGGATGGCATGTCCCTCCAGTCGCGCCAGGCCCTGGCCGGCGCAGCCGTGCACCCCGTAACCGAAGCCAACGTGGGAGGCAGCGTTCTCGCGGGTCACGTCAAACTCGTCCGGTGCCGGGAACTGACGTTCGTCGCGGTTCGCGGAGGCCCAGAGCAGGACGACGCGCGCGCCGGCCGGAATCGGCAGACCTGCGACGTGCGTGTCCTCCGTCGCGACGCGGGAGAAACCGCGCACCGGCGTCTCCAGGCGGACGACCTCGTTGTAGGCGTTGGGGATGATGCTGGGATCCGTGCGGACCCGATCCCACTGCTGCGGGTAGCGGCCGAAGAGCCACACTGCGCTGCCGAGGGAACTGATGGTCGTGTCCAACCCGGGAGCGAGGTAGTCGAGCAGCAGGCCCGGAGCCTGGGCGGCATCGACCTTGCCGCTGTCGACGGCGTCCAGGATGCCGGCGCCCAGGCTGCCTGGCTCGACGTCGCGGGACTCAGCGAGCTGAGCGGCGTACCCGAACAGCTCACCCTGCAGCGGCATCGCATGCGCGCACCGGGAGTTGTCTGGCCCCATCACGTCGAACGCTGCGCCGGCCCAGGCAAGCAGGTGCTCGCGGGCGCCCGCCGGCACGCCGATGAAGTCGGGCACGACCGTCATGGGCAGCACACGCGCGAGGTCGACGACCGCGTCGAACGAGCCGCGCTCCACAAGCTCCTCCACGAGGTCGTCCGCGATGCCGGCAATCGGCTCACGCATGGGCCGCAGCGCCCGCGGTGTGAGCCGATCGCCGCTGACAGAACGCAGGTGCTCATGCAGCGGCGAGTCGCTACCGAGCGTGGAACCGCGCAAGACCGAGTTCACGAAGGGCGTGAGGCTGACCCCCTCCGCCGAGGAGAACACCTGCCAATTCTCATTCGCCTCGCGCACCTCGGCGTACCGGGTGAGCGCGTAGGCCTGCGACTGCTCGAGCCACACGACCGGGCCGAGCTCGCGAAGCTCGCGGTACACCTCGTACGGTTGGCGGATCGATTCGTCGGAGTACAGATCGATTCCTGACGTGGGGACAGCTGCGGTGGACGTGGTCATCTGGTCACCTCGGTGAATTCGAGACGGGCGAGTCGGCTGAGCTTGACGAGCGGCATGCGGCGGTTCACGGTCGCAGCGGCAACGGGAACGCCGTCGGGTCCACGCCACTGCAACACGGCCTCGCGCTGCTGCAGGGAGCCCTCGAGCGCCGTCGGTTCGACCCAGCGCGGGATGCGCCCGGCGACCTTGATGTCCATCCCGAAGCACTCGGTCCAGAAGTAAGGTGTCGTGGTCGCCGGCGCCGCGAGCCCCAGCAGGGCCCGAGCGGCGGCCCGGGCCTGGGCGATCGCGCTGTGCCAGTGGGGCGTGCGCTCGACCGATCCGGACGCGGTGCGAGTGGAGGTGACGTCGCCGGCGGCGACGATCCCGGGTCGGACGATGCCGCCGGCGGTGACTTCGAGCGGGCCGCTGTACGGCAGTCCGCTGCCGGCCAGCCACTCGACGTTCGGTCGGTCGCCGATCGCGCTCACGAGCACGTCCGAAGTCACGACCGCCCCGTTCGGCAGCCGGACACCGCACCCGTCGCCCTCGAGCGCGCGTGCGCCAGGGCCAGTGGCAACGAATCTCACGCCGACCGCTCGTGCAGTGTCGACGACAAGACTTGCCACTTCCGTCCCGAGATGGCGAGAGAGCGGGGGCAACGTGTGAACGACGGTGACGGCAAGCCCCATTCCGCGGATGCTGGAGGCCAGCTCGAGGGCTAGGAACCCGCCGCCCACGATGACGACGCTCGACGCCGCCTTCAGTACCGCGGCCAGCGCGACGCTGTGGTCGAGGTCGCGTACAACGAACTCGTCGGGCCGCTCGGCAGCGGCGAGCCGCCGGGCGCGCACCCCTGTGGCGATGACGAGGCCGTCGAACGCAAGTGCCTCCCGGCGTCCATCGTGCTCGACGGTGAGGATCCGACGATCGGTGTCCAGTGCGACCGCGCGAGTCGATGTACGGACTTCGACACTGGAATCGAGGCTGGGCAGGCGGACCGAAACGGCGTCCTCGTCCCCCCGCAGCACCCCTTTGGAAAGGGCCGGCCGGGAGTATGCCGTGTGCGGTTCGTCTCCGACGATGGTGATTGTGCCTTCGAAGCCCTCGGTACGCAGGGTGTCCGCGGCGCTGACGCCGGCGACACACCCACCGACCACGACGACGGAGTCGAGCACCCGCGTCATCCCGGCCGCACGGTGCGCAGCGCGGCGACCGGACACAACCGAGCACCCGACTCCGCCAGCGCCTCGAACTCCTCGGGTACCGGGTCGAGCAGGATCTCGGGCACCCCATCGTCATCGAGGCGGTACACCTGAGGGGCAACATCCTCACACACGCCGTGGCCCTCGCAACGCGCTTGATCCAGCTGGATCCGCAGAATGGCCTGGCTCATGGCGGCGACGTCCACCGGTTGGCAAGGACAGCCGTTCGCGCGAGCTCTGTCTCGGCCACGGGCCGGGGACGAGCCGCGACCCGCGCTGTCGCCGCAGCGCTCTGCACCGCATCGAGGTCAGACTGTGGCAGGCCGAGCAACGTTGCCAGCAGAACAATGTCCTGAGGCGCTTCGCAGGTGTCAGTCATGCCCGCATCGAGGAACTGACGGATTCCATCGTGCATGGCCGCCGATCGGTTCGAGGCTGCACCGGAACGTCCGGCCTCTTCGCCAGATCGCTCAAGCGCATGGCCTCGCGTTGCGTAAGCAGCTCGAGTGCCGCCAGAGTGTGGTCAATCGAGTCGACTGCGTAGGTCGGTCTTTGCATCATCGGAGAACCTCCTTGTCTGGTAGCCCGTGGCGGGTCGGCCACGGAAAATATCCGGGGATGTCGGTGACCTGACTTAGATTGTACGTGTACAAATATAAATTATGCTAGAGGCCTTACCCGTGGAACTTGGAGGTCCTCATCGCCGGACACCGTGGCCGCCGGACACCGGAACCGCTCCCGGAGGGGCGGGACACCGGGCCAGTCACTCACGCATCCCGGGAGGCTTCCCCGGGTGCGCCTCCCGCGCTTGGCCTGAGCCGTACGCCCGGCCACCTCATCCGCCGGGCCCAGCAGGTGCATACCGCGAGCTGGGTGCAGCGCCTGCACGGGGAGCTCACCGGACCGCAGTACGCGGCGCTGGTCGCGGTGGCCATGGAGCCGGGCATCGACCAGAGCCGGCTGGCCGAGCTCGCGTCGCTGGACAAGAACACGGCCACGGG
>PMOU01000433.1:0-896 GCA_003161205.1 Actinomycetota bacterium
GGTGTCACCGCTGCCGGCGACGGTCACGCCGGGCAGCACGGGCACGCCGGCCGCGGCCATCAGCGCCTTGGCCTCGACCTTGGAGCCCATCGCCGCGATCGTGTCCGGTCCCGGGCCGACGAAGATGAGGCCGGCGTCGGCGCAGGCCCGCGCGAACGCCTCGTTCTCCGACAAGAACCCGTAGCCGGGATGGACCGCGTCGGCGCCGGTCGCGGCGGCCGCGGCGATGATGAGGTCGCCGCGCAGGTAGGTGTCGGCGGACGCGGCTCCGGGCAGCCGGACCGCCTCGTCGGCGAGCGTGACGTAGGGGGCGTCGGCGTCCGGGTCGGAATAGACGGCCACGGTGGCGATGCCGAGGCCGTGCGCGGTCCGCATGATGCGGGCCGCGATCTCGCCGCGGTTGGCGATCAGGAGCTTGCCGATCTGGAGCTTGCCGGTCTGGAGCTTGCCGGTTTGGGCCGGGGGCATGACACCAGGACCGTTCGGCATTATGTCTTTCATCTTTCTCACATCCGGAAGACGCCGAAGCCGCGGCGCCCGGCGACAGGGCCCGAGTGGACGGCCGACAGGGTCAGGCCCAGGACGGTCCGGGTATCGCGGGGGTCGATGATGCCGTCGTCGTACAGCCGCGCGCTGACGAAGAAGGAGTGCGACTCCGCCTCGATCTGGGCCTGGATCTCAGCCGTCCGGGCCCGGTCGGCTTCGTCGTCGAAGGGGCGGCCCGCGGACGCGGCCGACGCCCGGCCGACGATGGACATCACCCCGGCGAGCTGGGCCGCGCCCATCACCGAGAGCTTGGCGCCGGGCCAGGCGAACATGAAGCGCGGATCGTAGGCCCGGCCGGACATGCCGTAGTTGCCGGCGCCGAAGGAGGACGCCATGTTGATCGTCAGGTG
>PMOU01000433.1:915-11970 GCA_003161205.1 Actinomycetota bacterium
GCCCAGCCGGTGACCAGCGAGGTGCCGTACAGGGGCTTGTACTCATCGAAGTCCGACCCGTCGACGACGCGGGCCAGGATCTCGCGCGGGTCGAAGGGCACCTTGACGTCGGCGGAGACGATGCCGAGGATCTCGTCGGGGTCGTAGCGGGGCGGAGCGGTGGGTCCGGGCGCCAGGCCCTGCTTGCGCCAGTTGATCCTGGCCATGATGTCGCGGCCGATCCTGATCGCGTCGAGCTCGTCGGCCGCGAAGTAGTCGGACAGCCCCGAGACCCGCGAGTGCATCTGCGCGCCGCCGAGCGATTCGTCGTCGGCTTCCTCGCCGGTGGCCATCTTGACCAGCGGGGGCCCGCCCAGGAACACCTTCGCCTGCTGGTCCACCAGAACGGCGTAGTCACACATGCCGGGCACGTACGCGCCGCCCGCGGTGGAGTTGCCGAACACCAGCGCGACCGTGGGCACCGCGTGCGCGGACAGCTCGGTGAGCTCGTGGAAGATCCTCCCGGCCGGCACGAACAGGTCGGCCTGCGTCGGCAGGTCCGCGCCGCCGGACTCCACCAGGTTCATCACCGGCAGCCGGCTGGTCCGCGCGATCTCCAGCGCGCGCAGGGTCTTGCGCAGCGAGTACGGGTTCATCGCGCCGCCGCGCACGGTCGGGTCATGCCCGATGATCACGCACTCGACGCCGGAGATCACGCCGATCCCGGTGACCACGCTGGCGCCGACGGTGAACCCGGTGCCCCACGCGGCCAGCGGTGACAGTTCCAGGAACGGGCTATCGGGATCGACGAGCAGCTCGATGCGTTCCCTGACGCCCAGCCGGCCCCGGTCACGGTGCCGCTGCTGGTAACGCTCGCCGCCGCCCGCGATGGCCAGCTCGAGCTGGCGGCCCAGCTCGTCCAGGACGGCCAGCTGCGCGGCCCGGTTCGCGCGGAAGACCTCGTCGTCGGGGTTGACGTGGGAGGTGAGGACCGGCACGCGTCAGCCTTCCTGGGTGTAGTGGCCGGCGTGCTCGGATCGCAGGACGTTTTTCTGGATCTTGCCGGTGGAGGTCTTGGGCAGCTGGTCGGTGAAGATCACCGACTTGGGCACCTTGAAGCCGTCCAGCTTGGCCTTGATGGCGGCGATCAGCTCGGCGGCGTCGATCTGCTCGCCGGGCTTGGGCACCACGACCGCGGTGACCGCCTCGCTCCACCGCTCGTGCGGCAGCCCGACCACGACGGCCTCGGCGACCCGCGGGTCGGCGGCGTAGACGGCCTTCTCGACCTCGATCGAGGCGACGTTCTCGCCGCCGGTCTTGATCACGTCCTTGCGGCGGTCGGTGAACCACAGCACGCCGTCCTCGCCGAACCGGCCCACGTCGCCGGAGTGGAACCAGCCGTATTCGAACGCTGTGTCCGTGGCTTCGGGGTTGTCCAGGTAGCCCGACATTGTGCTAGGTCCCCGGTAGACGATCTCGCCGGCTTCGCCCGGCGGCAGCAGCTCACCGTCCGGGCCCATGATCGCGACCTGGACCCCGATCAGGGGGGTACCGACCGCGCCGAGGTGGGAGAGCTGATGTTCGGGCCGGAACAAGGTGGTGATCGGGCTCATCTCGGTCTGCCCGAACAGCAGCGCGAAGTCGCACCCGAAGCCGTCCAGGCAGCGGCGGATGAGGTCATCGGGCATCGGCGCCATGGCGTAGACCGCGCGGCGCAGGCTGGATAGGTCGCGGGTGCCGAACGAGGCGTGATCGAGCGCGGCCCGGTACATCATCGGCAACCCGAAGATCTGGGTGATCTGCTCCCCTTCGATCAGGCCGAGCAGGGCGGCCGGGTCGAATCCGCGCATCGCGTAGATCGTCGCGCCGACCAGGATGGCCGGGGTGCAGAACGCGTTGAGCTGCGCGGTGTGGAACATCGGCATCATCGCGACGAACCGGTCGTCGGCGCGCCAGCCGGAATCCAGCGCGCCGGACATCGACTCGAGGTAGATGGCCACGTGCGAGCCGACCACGCCCTTGGGGAACGACGTGGTGCCCGAGGTATAGAGGTAGCTCAGCGGATCGCGGTCGTCGACGAAGCACTGCGGCTCGGCGGCATCGTCGCGGCTGCTCAGGACCTCGATGCTCGTCCAGGCCCGGTCCTGCGGCGATTGTTCGACCGGCGCGTCCGCGCCCAGGGTGCCGGGCGCGACGATCACGTCGCCGACCTCGGGCACCTTCGCGATGGCGTCCCGCAGCACCTCGAGGAGCTGGGTCTCGACCACGATGCCGCGGGCGCGCGAGTGACCCAGGACGTAGGCCACCTCGTCGGCCCGCCAGCCCAGGTTGACCGGGACGCAGACCACGCCGAGCTTGGCGCAGGCGTAGTAGACGGCGAGGAACTCGGCGCCGTTGCCGGCCGCGAGGGCGAGCACGGAGCCGCGCTCGTAGCCGAGTCCGGCCAGGCCGTGCGCGATCCGGTTCACGTAGCCGTTGAAGCCGGCGTAGGTAAAACGGCGGTCCCCGTCGACGACCGCGAGCTGGCGGGGCCGGGCCGCGGCGGTCCGGGTCAGGGTGTCGCCGACGTTGATCCGGCCGATGAGGTTGCGCGCGAGGTCCACGGGCCCTCCCCTAGTACGACCTGGGCAGGCCCAGGCTGTGCTGGGCCACGTAGTTGAGGATCATTTCCCGGTTGACCGGCGCGATGCGCAGCAGCCGCGCCAGCCCCCAGTAGGGCACGAGCCCGTATTCGCTGGCCACGCCGTTCCCGCCGTGGGTCTGGATGGCCGCGTCGATGGCCGCGAGCGCCGCCTCGGCGGCGGCGTACTTGGCCATGTTGGACGACTCGCCCGCCGGCTGGCCGTGGTCGTACTGCCACGCGGCCTGCCTGGTCATCAGCGCCGCCAGCTCGGTCTCGATCTTCGCCTTGGCCAGCGGGTGCGACACGCCCTGGTGGGCGCCGATCGGCTCGGACCAGACCTTCCGCTCGCCGGCGTACCTGGCCGCGGCGCTCAGCGCGTGCCGGGCGATTCCCACGCCGAGGGCGGCGCCGGTGATCCGTTCCGGGTTCAGCCCGTGGAACACCTGCTTGAAGCCCTCGCCGGCCTGGCCGACCAGCGCGCCAGGGCCGACGCGGACGCCGTCGAAGTGCAGGGTGAACTGCCGCTCGGGCAGCAGCAGGTCGACCGGCAGCACGCGGGCGTCCAGGCCCGCGGCGTCGGTCGGCACGATGAAAAGGGAGAGCTGCGCGCCGCGCTCGTCCTGCCCGGTCCGGGCCACGACCAGGAGCGCCCCGGCCTCGTCCACCCCGGAGATGTAGTACTTGGTGCCGGTCAGCACCCAGTCCTGCCCATCGCGGGCGGCGGTGGTGGAGATCCGCAGCGTGTTGGAGCCGGCGTCCGGTTCGGTAATCGCGAACACCATCTTCGCCGTGCCGTCGGCCAGCCCCGGCAGCCACGTCTGGCGTTGCTCCTCGGTGCCGAACTCGGAGATCATCCCGGCCGAGATCGCCGCCGAGACGAGCAACAGCAGCAGCGGGGTCCCGGCGGCCGCGATTTCCTCGCAGACCAGCGCGAGCTCGGTCAGCCCGCCGCCGCCACCGCCATAGCCTTGAGGAATGTTCACGCCGATGAACCCCGCCTTGCCCAGAGCGGTCCACAGCTCCTGGCACGGCCGGCGCTCGGCGGCCCGCTCGGCGTAGTAGCGCGGCCCGAACTCCGTTGCTATCTCGGCGACCGCGGCCCGCAGCGCCCGGTGTTCGGTGGATTCAGAAAAGTCCACGCCGGTCCTCCTGAGGCCGCCAGATGTGACTCAGCATTCACTAGCGACCTTAGTCCTTAGATGCCACACTGACTATATGGCGGCGCAAAGATCATCATCGCGACGGCGCGATCCGGACCGCAAGGAGCGGATCCTGGTGGCGGCGGCCGGTCTGGGCGCCCAGCGCGGATTCGACGCGATCTCCATGGCCGATATCGGCGCTGAGGCCGGGATCGTCGGATCGGGCATCTACCGGCACTTCGACAGCAAGACCGCGATCCTGGTGGCCATGGCCGACCGGGTGATGGACCGGCTGATGACCCGCGCGGCGGAGATCATCTCCGGCTGCGCCGATGACCGGCACGGCCTAACGATGCTGGTGCATGACCATATCGAGGTGGCCCTGACGGACCGCGACGCGCTCGCCGTCTACCACCGCGAGGTACGCACGCTCCCCGAGGACGAGCGGCGCAGGCTGAGCCGCGCACAGCGGCACTACATCGAGGAGTGGGTGCACCTGCTCGCTCCGCTGCGGCCTGACCTGGCCGACAGCGAGGTGCGCCTGGCCGTGCACNNCGATCGGCGCGATCCAGTCGACGCTGTTCTTCCACAGCGGGCTCGCCGACGATCGCCTCACCGAGCTTCTGGCGGTCATGGCGCACGACTGCCTCGGCATTACGCCGGCACCGGTAAGTGAACTGGCTCTCACTAATTGAGCGCTGGGCTGACCCCTTCCCCGAATGGCCCGTCATCTCCGGGCAGCACGACGTTAGGCACGATGCATAGGTCTTGACAGCATCCGGGATGAAAGTCACGATAAGGGAGTTGGAGCGCTCCAACAGGCACGGCGGTCGAGCCGGGTGTCCGGGGTAAACGCAGAGGTGATCGGGAAAATGGGCAGGGAACGGCTGGAACGGTACGGCCTCACCAGCGCGGAAAACCAGGCCGCGGTGGACGCCGGCCTCGCGGGCGGCGAGTGGTTCCGCAGCGCGGTGCCGCGCAAGCGGATGAAGGAGCTGATGCGGCGATCGGACTACCCCGCCGTCCGGGACACCGCGATCTGGATCGGCCTGATCCTGACGTTCGGCGGGCTCGGCAGCGCGTTCTGGCTGGTCTGGCACAGCTGGTGGGCGGTACCGTTCCTCCTCGCCTACGGCATCCTCTACGGGTCGACGTCCGACTCCCGCTGGCACGAGTCCGGGCACGGCACGGCCTTCAAGACCCGCTGGATCGACGAGAGCCTGTACCAGGTGGCGTCCTTCATGATCATGCGCGACCCGGCCACCTGGCGGTGGAGCCACACCCGGCACCACACCGACACCCTCATCGTCGGCCGGGACCCGGAGATCGCCGTCATGCGGCCGGCCCGGCTGGCCAGGCTGCTGGCGAACCTCATCGGCCTGGTCGACGTGCCGACCGCGTTCGGCCTGATGTTCCGGCACGCGGCCGGACGGCTGACGGCCGACGAGGCCGACTACGTGCCCGAGTCCGAACGGCACCATGTCTACCGGACGGCCCGGATCCACCTGTGCATCTACGCCGCCGCCATTGCCCTGGCCATCGGGTTCCGGACCTGGCTGCCGGTGGTACTGATCGGTGGACCGCGCTTGTACGGCGCGTGCCTGTTCTACGTCTACGGCTTCACCCAGCATGCGGGCATGGGCGAGAACGTGCTCGACCACCGGCTCAACACCCGCACGGTCAAGATGTGCTTCCTCAACCGGTTCCTGTACTGGAACATGAACTACCACGTCGAGCACCACATGTTCCCGATGGTGCCGTACTACCGCCTCCCTGAGCTGCACGAGGAGATCAAGCACGACTGCGCGCCGCCCTACCCGTCGCTCTGGGCGGCCTACAAAGAGATCATCCCGGCGGTCCTGCGGCAGCTGAAGGACCAGGAATACTACGTGCGCCGCGAACTGGTGCCCGGCGCCGCGCCCTTCCACGAGCCCGCGCCGATCAACGACGGCCGGGCCCGACCGCTCGCCACCGTCACCGCGGCTTGATCTCGGACCAGGAGAGACTCGATGACTGAGTGGATCGCCGCCTGCCAGGCCGACGACATCGACCCCGAGGACGTCATCCCGTTTCGCCACAGCGGCAACGACTACGCGATTTACCGCTCACCCGACGACGGCTACTACGCCACCGATGGCCACTGCACCCACGAGAAGACGCTCCTGTGCGACGGCCTGGTCATGGACGGCATCATCGAGTGCCCGAAGCACAACGGGCGCTTTGACTACACCAGCGGCAAGGCGCTCGGTGCCCCGGTGCTGACCGACCTGCGCACCTACCCGGTCAAGGTCATGGACGGGACCGTCTATCTCGAGGTGGGCGGGGCAGCGACCAGCTAGATTGAACTCGCCGCGGACGCGTGATACAAGACTAGTGCGCGCCTTTACCTGGCCTTCTTGAGCTAGATGGGATGACCTGTGCGGCTTTCCCGCGTCATTTTCGGAGTTGCGGTTGCTGCTTCCTCGGCCGGCCTTATCGCGGCCGCATCGGTGGCCGCCAGCGCGGCGCCAGCAATCCATTATGTGGCGCTCGGTGATTCATACAGCTCCGGCGTCGGCGCCGGGGATTACATCTCATCCAGCGGGAGCTGTGAGCGAAGCTCGAAGGCCTACCCCGAGCAGTGGGCGGACGCCAGCTCCCCCGCCTCGTTCGTCTCGGTAGCGTGCTCGGGCGCCACGACGGCCGACGTCCTCAGCAGTCAGGTCTCGGCGCTGAGCCCCAGCACCACGCTGGTGAGCATCACGATCGGCGGGAACGACGCGAACTTCTCCGGTGTCATGGAGACCTGCGTGCTGGAATCGACGAGTTCATGCCTGAGCGCCGTATCGGCCGCCGAGACCTTCGTCGCTGACGACCTGCCAGCCAGGCTCGACACCACGCTGCAGACCATCCGGGCCGACGCGCCGGCGGCGAAAATCGTCGTGCTCGGCTACCCCGACCTGTACGACTTGTCCAAGTCCAGCAGCTGCATCGGGCTGAGCACCAAAGACCGCACCGCGCTGAACCAGGGCGCTGACGATCTCGACGGCGCCCTCGCGACCGCCGCGGCGACCGAGAGCGACACCTTCGCCGATGTCCGCGGCCAGTTCGCCGGACACGAGATATGCGACTCGGGCAGCTGGCTGAACTCCGTGGACATCTTCGCGATCAGCTCGTCCTACCATCCCACCGCCGCCGGCCAGGAACTCGGTTACCTGCCTGTCTTCACCAACGCGGCCGGCTGACTCCTTAGATTCCCGTAGTGCCGGTGCCGGTTGTCAGGCGGGACCGGCGGCGAGCTCGCCTCCCATCGCCTCGATCAGCTTCTGCAGCCCGCGCAGCGGCCGCACCATCACCGTGAAGCTGACCAGCTTGCCGTCGTCGTTCCAGCGCAGCATGTCGATGCCCTGGACATAGACACCCTCCAGCTCGGCCTCGAACTCCAGCACGGCACTGGTCTGGTCATGCCACTCGCTGACGTACCGCAGCGAGGGGCCCAGTACCACCAGCGCGCTGGCCAGGTAGCGCGTCGTGATCGCTTTGCCCTGCTGCGGCGCGAACACGGCCGGCGATCGGAACACCACGTCATCGGCTAGCAGGTCGTTCAGGAGGGCCGGATCCTGCGACTCCGCGACGGCGTGCCAGGCGCGCACGGCGGGCGGGCGGTCAGGCAGCTGCTCAGACATAGCTACATTCAACACCAGCCGGTCAGGGACGAAGCGGCGCCGTCGATCCGCGCACTTCCAGCCGCGGCGGCATCAGCTCGGTCGTGGCGGGGGCGCCGGGATGCTCGATGCGCGCCAGCAGGGTCCGGGCCGCCTGCTGGCCCATCGCGCGGGCGCTGCCGTCGACGCTGGTGAGCCAGAGGGCCCGCAGCCGGGCGAAGACGGAGTTGTCGAAGCCGACCAGCGACAGCTCCCCGGGAACCCGGACGCCGAGGGCCGTGGCCGCGGACAGGGCCCCGACGCAGGTCAGGTCGTTCGCCGCGAAGATCGCGGTCGGGCGGTCGGGCCGGCTCAGCAGCCGGGCGGTGGCGCGGTACCCGCCCTCCTCGCTCATGTCCCCGGCCTCGATGAGCACGCGTCCGCCGAGGCCCTCCGCACGCATCGTGTCCTCATAGGCCTGCATGCGCAGCCGGCCGGCCACGCTGGGCAGGCCGGAGATGTGGGCGATCTGGGTGTGACCGAACTCGATCAGGTGCCGGACCGCGAGCGCCCCGCCGAGATGGTTGTCGTTCGCCAGGACGTCCACGTGCGGCAGGTCCAGACCCAGCCCGCGGCCGCCCACCGCGACGGTCGGGATCTTGCTGGCGATGCCGATGATGGCGCCGGACAGGGGGATAGATCCCGCCAGTACGAGGCCGTCGACCCCGAGTTCGAAGAACGACCAGGTCAGGGTCTCGTCCATCATCCGGTCGATCCGGCCGTCGCCGAGCAGGATGTGCTTGCCGTCCGCGTGCAGCACCGGCGTCAGGCCGTCGAGCATGTCCGCGAACCAGGGCTGGCGGATATCGTTCAGCAGCACCCCGACCGTGCGTGAGCGCCGCTCGGCCAGGAGCCGGGCCGCCGCATTCGGCCGGTACCCGAGCTCCGCGACAGCTTGCCTCACGGCCTCGCGGCTGGCCGGGCTGACCTTCGGTGAATCGCGGAGCACGAGCGACACCAGCGACTTGGACACGCCGGCCCGGGCCGCGACTGTCTCCAGGGTCGGCCTGCCGCCGTTTCGCCCTGGGGATGTCACCGCGTCCCTCCCCCGGTCCTGGGTTGCATCATTCGTTGGAGCGTTCCAACGCTATGGGCGCGGATACGCGTTGTCAACGGAGCCGTGCGCGAGACTGAGGCATCGGAATATCGACAAATAGATATTGCGCAGGCCGGCTTCGAGCGCGTGCGCGGACTTCGAGATCACGCTGACCTGAGCCGACGCGAACCTGAGCCTTGATCACGGACGGGGGCGCCCTTAGGTTGGTACCGGCGGGCAAGGGCCGAACCTCCCGGTCGGCACCTCGTGGTTGGGCTGGCGGCAACGCCCGGCGAATGAGGCTGACATGGACGAGAACCTGGCCGTGCAGGCCGAGCTGGCGCTCGAGCGGCAGGGCGACTACGACTCGCTGTGCTACGAGGGCCAGTGGCATACGAACGGCCAGCTCGCGGAGCGCGCGGCCCGGCTCGCGGCCGGCCTGGCCGACCTCGGGGTCCGGCCCGGTGACCGGCTGTTCGTGCTGATGGCCAACTGCCCGGAGGTCCTCATCACCTACACCGCGGCCTGGCGCGCCGGGGCGGTGGTGACCCCGCTGATCTTCCTGGTCAGCGAGGACGAGCTCAGGCACGCCCTCGTCGATTCCGGGGCCGTCGGCGTCGTCACGACGGCGGAGTTCGTGCCCAAGGTCCGCGCCGCCGCCGCGGGCGCGCCCGCGGTCCGGTTCGTCATCGTCCCCGGAGCCGCGGCGGGTACCCCGGAACGGGCTGCGGCCGGGGTGCCGCTCATCGACTTCGCCGAGGTCTGCTCGGCGGAGCCCGGGTCCATCACCAGCCGGTCCGGTACCGATCTGGCCGCCCTGCTGTATACCGGCGGCACGACCGGCCGGTCCAAGGGCGTTCCGCTGAGCCACGCCAACCTGCGCTGGTGCGGGCAGGCCGCCCATGAGTCGTCGGTCCGCGCCCACGTGACGAGCTCGATCCTGCCGCTCCCCCTCGCCCACGCCTATGGCCTGCTGGTGCTCTGCGGCAGCATGCACCGCACCGACCAGGCCACGACCATCCTGATGCGGTGGTTCGACCCGGCCGGCTGGGTGAAGCTGGCGGAGCGGCACCGCGTCGAAGGCAGCGCGCTGGTGCCCTCGATGATCCAGATGCTGCTCAGCCAGCCGCTGGAGGAGGCTGACCTGTCCGGGCTGATCACGATCTCCTCCGGGGCGGCGCCGCTGCCCGCCGACGTCCGCCGGGAGTTCGAGGCGCGGGTGCCCAACGCCACCATCTACGAGGGATACGGGTGCACCGAGGCGGCGACGTTCATTTCGGCCAATCCCTTCGGCGCGCGGCGCGCCGGCAGCGTGGGGCTGCCCGTCCCGGGCTGCGAGGTGTCCATCCAGGACGACGCGGGCCAGGTGCTGCCGCCGGAGGCGGACGGGGAAATCTGCGTGCGCTCCCCCGGCGTGATGACCGGCTACTGGCACAGCCAGGACTCCGCGGCCACGGTTCTGGCGAACGGCTGGCTGCACACCGGCGACATCGGCCACCTGGACGCCGACGGTTACCTGTACGTGGTGGACAGGAAGAAGGACCTGATCATCCGCGGCGGCTTCAACGTCTACCCGCGCGATGTCGAAGACGTCCTGGTGGCCCACCCGGCCGTGGCCCAGGCCGGGGTGGTGGGACGGCCGGACGCACGGCTCGGCGAGGAGGTCGTCGCGTTCGTGTCCCTGCGCCCGGACGCGGACGCCACCGTCAGCGAGCTCACCGAGCACGCCAAGGCGCATCTGGCCGCCAGCAAGTACCCGCGGCAGATCACGATCGTTCCCGCTGTCCCGCTGACCAGCGTGGGCAAGCTTGACCGCAAGAAGCTGCGCGAGTGGGTCGCCGAGGTACCGACCCGCAGCTAGCCGGCCGCTAGCCGCCGGCCGCCGGGAGGATCCGGCCGGCCACCTCACCGAAGCCGATCCTCGCGCCGCCGGTGCCCGGCGCGGTGGCGGTGATCGTCACCTCGTCCGCGTCCTGCAGGAAGGTCCGGACGGACCCGTCGGCCAGGGCGATGGGTTCCGTGCCGCCCCAGCTCAGTTCCAGCAGGCAGCCGCGCTGGCCCCGGTCCGGGCCGCTGACGGTTCCGGAGGCGTACACGTCCCCGGTGCGGGTCGAGGCGCCATTCACGGTCAGATGGGCCAGCATCTGCGCGGGCGTCCAGTACATGGTGGCGAACGGCGGGCGTGACACCACGTGCCCGTTCAGCCGGACCTCCAGCGCGAGGTCAAGGCCCCACTTCTCGGTGTCGGCCAGGTAGGGCAGCAGCTCCGGATCGCGGGGCGGCGGGCTGATCCGCGCGTGCTCCAGGGCGTCCAGCGGCACGATCCAGGGCGAGATCGAGGTGGCGAACGACTTTCCCAGGAACGGCCCCAGCGGCCGGGACTCCCACGCTTGCAGATCGCGGGACGACCAGTCGTTCAGCAGGAACGCGCCGAAGACATGGTCCGCGAACTCGCCCAGGGTCACCGGTGTGCCCAGCGGTGAGCCCGTGCCGACGACGAAGCCGACCTCGGCCTCGAAGTCAAGGCGCTGCGACGGCCCGAACGCCGGGACGCGGTCCTGCGGCCCCTTGTGCTGGCCGCGCGGCCTGGTGACC
>PMOU01000508.1 GCA_003161205.1 Actinomycetota bacterium
TGGCCCGCGAGCTCGGCAAAAACCCTGTTTGCTTCCCGGCCGGGCTCGGTCACGAGCCGAGGACTTCTTCCTTGATGGCGGGGAAGTCACCGGTATTAGCTTCCGCGACGGACGGCACCGGGTCCGGGAGCAGGTCGCGGACGCGCTCGGTGATGTCGCGGGTGATGTCCTCGGGCTCGCGGGACGCGTCCAGGACCAGNNGGATCCATGTCCAGCAAGATGGTGAGGTCAGGGGTGCGTCCGCCGGTCGCCCACCAGTTGAACCGGGTGATCTCCTCGACGGCCAGGTTGCGGCCCGCGCCCTGGTAGGCCAGTGAGGAGTCGACGTACCGGTCGGTGATCACGATCGCGCCCCGGTCCAGGGCGGGCGCGATGACCGAGGCGACGTGCTCGGCCCGGTCGGCCGCGTACATCAGCGCCTCGGCGTGCGGCGACAGGCCGGTGCTCGAGGTATCGAGCAGCAGCGCGCGCAGCCGCATCCCGATCTTCGTGGCACCCGGCTCGTAGGTGGTCTCCACGTCGTAGCCGAGCTCACGCAGCCAGATCGAGACCCGCCGGGCCTGGGTGGTCTTGCCCGAGCCCTCCCCGCCTTCGAACGCGATCAGCAGGCCGGGCGCGGGCGCCGGAGCGCTGCCGTTGAGATGCACGGCCTCGTGCGGGGCCGGGGCCGGCTCGCCGCGGATCGCGGCCAGCAGGTCCTCGCGGAGCGGCACGCCCTTGCGGTCGTCCATCTGCCGGTAGGAGCTCACGCCGAGGCCGAACGCGATCACGGCGGCCAGCAGGATCACCACGTTCTGCCCGGCCGAGGCGTACGTGATGTCGCCGATCTTCACGTTACCTGTCCCGTTCAGGCCGGCGATCAGCTTGGTCAGGCCGGCCGAGACGACCAGCGAGACGGCGATGACGGAGAGGAGGATGACCTGGATGGAGGACTGGAAAAAGGCGAAGACCCGGCCGCGGGTATCGTCGTCGACCTCGAGCCCGACGATGGTGAAGCCGGTCGCGTAGGCGATCCCGGATAGCGCGCCGAGCAGCACCACGAGCAGGACGACCACGGCCAGCACCGGTATCAGGCCGATCAGCGCGAGCGGCACCGCGGCGGCGGTCAGGGTGACGCCGAACAGCCGGCGGCGGCTGAAGTCACCGAGCACCTTGGTGCCCAGGCCCATGCCCAGCGCCATCCCGACGAAGATCGCGGCGAAGACCAGCCCCCAGCCGGCGCTGCCGCCGTGCAGCGTGTCGTGGATATAGGTGTAGCCCAGGCCGACCACCACGCCGGCCGCGGCGAAGGCGCCCAGCATCCCGAGCACCAGCCCGCGCACCGCCGGGGTCCTCCTGATGAACCGCCAGCCCTCCCAGATGGACTTCAGGGTGGACGGGACGGAGATCTTCCCGCTGGCGTTCCGCTTGGGTATCTCGCGGATGAAGTAGACGGTGAGCGCGGAGATGCCGTACGAGGCGGCGTTGAAGTACAGCGCCAGGTCCACGTTGCTGGCGTGCGGGAACAGCGGCGTGACCCGGCTGATCCCCTCGCTGACCAGCGCCAGCACACTGAACAGCCCGGCCGCCAGCGGCGCGGTGCCGTAGGTCGTGAGCAGGCTGAGCTGGTTGGCTCGCTCCAGCTTGTCCTTGGGCACCAGGTTCGGGATAGACGCGGCGGTGGCCGGGTTCCAGAACTGGCTGGTGATGCCGGCCAGGAACTTGGCGACGTAGATCCAGGTCAGGTTGGGAAAGAGCGGGATGGAAAGGAACAGCAGACCGCGGATCACGTCGCCGACGATCATCATCATCCGGCGGTCCAGCCGGTCCGCCAGCGCCCCGGCCAGCGGCCCGAACAATAGCGCGGGCAGCAGCGTCACGACCCACACGCCGCCGACGGCCGAGGTCTTGGCCACCGCGCTGCCGGAGGTGAGCGACGGCGCGAGCACGATGAGCGCGAGGATGGACAGCCAGTCGCCCAGGCTGGACAGGGACAACGCGATCCACAGCCGCCGGAAGGGCCGGATCGACAGCACACCCGGCTCGCGGGCACGGTTACGCCGGGCGGCGCCCCGCCCGGGCTCCCCCCGGTCGGCGCCGCCCCTTCGATGCTGGCTAGTTCCGGCGCGGACGTTCACGGCGTAAGCGTATCGGCACTGTTGGCCGCATAACGGGATTGTCCCTGATCGTGATTGTAGGCTCGCCCCCAGTGCGACTGGTCACGGGGATTAAGACTTCTTAGCCGCCGAACGGGCCGTGGTGCCCGCCTTAGGGGCAGCTTTCTTGCGGGTCGTGGCGGGCTTGCGGCGCGGGGCGGGGGCCGCGAGCCGCCGGTCCGCCAGCAGCTCGGCGGCCCGCTGGACGGTGATCGAGGCGACCTCGTCGTCCTTGCGCAGGGACGCGTTGGTCTCGCCGTCGGTCACATAAGGGCCGAACCGGCCGTCCTTGATCACCATCGGCTTGCCGGACGCGGGATCCTCGCCCAGTTCGCGCAGCGGCGGGACCGACCCCCGCGCGTTGCGGCCGCGGGTCTTGGGCTGGGCGAACAGCTCCTTGGCCTCGGCCAGGGTCAGCGTGAACAGCTGCTCCTCCGACTCCAGGGACCGGCTGTCCGTGCCCTTCTTGGCGTAGGGGCCGTACCGGCCGTTCTGCACGGTGACCTGCTCGCCGTCCAGCTCGCCGATCACCCGCGGCAGGGTCAGCAGCTTCAGCGCGTCGTCCAGCGTGACCGTGTCCAGCGCCATCGACTTCAGCAGGGACGCGGTCCTGGGCTTGGCCGAGGCGGGCGCATCGTCGGGAAGCTGCTCGGTGACGTAAGGGCCGAACCGCCCGGCCTTGGCCAGCACGGTAAGGCCGGTACCGGGATCGGTGCCAAGCACCACATCATCGTTCGGCTGATTGAAGAGTTCTTCGGCTTTTTCTACGGTCAGCTCATCGGGCGCGATGTCGTCCGGGACGTTCACCCGCTGCTCGCCCCGCTCCAGGTACGGGCCGTACCGGCCGACCCGCACCACGATGTCGCTGCCGGCCAGCGGGAACGAGCTGACGTCCCGCGCGTCGATGTCGCTGATGTCGCCGACCAGGGACTTCAGCCCCGGGTCGTCCTCGGCGCCGTCACCCTCGGCGCCGAAGTAGAACCGGCGCAGCCAGGGCACCCGCTCGGCCTCGCCGCGGGCGATCTCGTCGAGGACGTCCTCCATCTGCGCGGTGAACTCGTAGTCGACCAGCTGGCCGAAATGCCGTTCCAGCAGGGTGACGACGGCGAAGGCGAGGAAGGACGGCACCAGCGCGGTGCCCTTCTTGAACACGTAGCCCCGGTCCAGGATCGTGCCNNGCCGCAGCACGTCCAGCGGGTCGGCTTCGGCCAGCGGCGGCAGCCTGCGCTCCCGGTCGTCCAGGTCGGCGGCGGGGTCGTCGTGGCCCTCGACGTAGGCCTTGAGGAAGCCGTAGAAGCTGATGACCTTGCCGGTGGCGCCGAACTCGGCCCGTTCGTTAGCGGTGGAGGTGCCCGCGACCCG
>PMOU01000090.1 GCA_003161205.1 Actinomycetota bacterium
AACCCCGGCCGCAGCCCCGACACCCGCTTGGTCAGCCGCTCCAGGAAGCTGTGGTACACCGCGTCGGCCACGTAGACGCGCTCGATCCCGATGCAGGTCTGGCCGGCGTTGGACATCGCGCCCCACGCGGCGGCGTCGGCGGCCGCGTCCAGGTCGGCGTCGGCCCCCACCAGCAGGGCGTCCTTGCCGCCGCACTCGGCGATGACGGGGGTGAGGGTGTCCGCGGCGGCCGCCATCACCTTGCGCGCGGTGGCCGCGGAGCCGGTGAAGGCGATCTTGGCCACGCCGCTGCGGGCCAGCGCCTCGCCGGTCGAACCGGCCCCGGTGACCAGCTGGAGCACCAGCTGGGGCCCCGGTTGGGTCGCGGCCTGGGACTCA
This sequence comes from Actinomycetota bacterium, assembly GCA_003161205.1. The sequence continues at coordinate 379 of PMOU01000090.1, forward strand.
CCGAAGATGGCCAGCGCCTCGCTGAAGGACCGGACCAGCGCCTCGCCGGTGGCCGGGGTCAGCTCCGACGGCTTGAACACGACCGCGTTCCCGGCCGCCAGCGCGTACGCGATCGAGCCCACCGGGGTGAACACCGGGTAGTTCCACGGCCCGATCACGCCGACCACGCCCAGCGGCTGGTACTCCACCGTGGACGTCTGGTTGATGGCCGCCAGCCCGCTGCGGACCCGGCGCGAGCGCAGCACCCGGTGGGCGTGCCGGGCGGCCCAGTCGATGTGCAGGATGGCCAGGATGATCTCGAGCTTGGCGTCGTCCAGCGGCTTGCCGGTTTCCTCGTGCACCAGCTGGGCGAGCCGGTCCATGTACCTGGTCAGGTGCGACTTCCAGGCGAGCAGCCGGATCCGCCGTCCGGCCCAGCCGAGCCCGGCCCACCACACCGCGGCCTCGCGGGCCGCGGCCACGGCGGCGTCGACTTCGCGGCGTCCCTGCAGGGGGAAGGTGGCCAGCACTTCCCCTGTCGCCGGGTTAACTGTCTCAAGCATCGCGACCAGTAAAGCACCGCNNGTGCTGCTGAGCTGCGCGACCTCGGCGGACGGTTACCTGGACGACGCCAGCCCGCGCCGGCTGATCCTGTCCGGCCCCGCTGACCTGGACCGGGTGGACGAGGTGCGGGCCGGCTGCGACGCGATCATGGTCGGCGCGCAGACCGTCCGGACGGACAACCCGCGGCTGCTGATCCGCGACCCGCGCCGCCGCGCCCGCCGCGCCGCCCGCGGCCTCCCCGAGCACCCGGCCCGCGTCACCCTCACCGCCACCGGCGACCTGGATCCCGAGGCGAATTTCTTCGCCCCCGGCGCGCTCCGCCTGGTCTACTGCGCCACCCGCGCCCTGCCGCGCGCCCGGACCCTGGGGGAGGCCACCGTACTCATCGACGCCGGCGACCCCCTTTCCCTCGACTTCATCCTCCAAAATTTGGCCGAACGGTCCCTGCCTCGTCTCCTCGTCGAAGGCGGCGCGCACCTCCTGGCCGAGTTCCTGGCCCGCGACCTAGCCGACGAATTCCACCTCGCCCTCGCCCCCTTCTTCGTCGCCGCGCCGTCCCCCGCCCCCCGGCTCAGTCTCCCCACCCCCGCCAACCCCAACAGCCCTGCCAGTCCCAACAGTCCAGCCAGCCCCATGACCCTGGCCGAAGTCCGGCGGGTCGAGGAGATGGTCCTGCTCCGCTACCTGCTCGGGCCCGGCGGCCCGGATCACCGGTACCTGCGCTGGGCGATCGAGCTGTCCCGGCTGTGCCCCCCGTCCGCGACCGCCTTTTCCGTCGGCGCGGTCATCGTCGCCGAGGACGGCGAGGTGCTGGCCACCGGTTTCTCCCGCGAGCAGGAGGACCACGACCACGCCGAGGAGGTGGCCCTCCGCAAGCTAGAACTGGGCAAACTCGGCCCGGATCCCAGGCTGCGGCACGCCACCATCTACAGCTCGCTGGTCCCATGCGGCGCTCGCGCCTCCCGCCCGCTGACCTGCGTCCAGCACATCGTCGCGGCCGGCATCCCCCGGGTCGTCTACGCCTGGCGCGAGCCCGCCCTCTTCACCGCGGGCGAAGGCGCCGACCAGCTCCTGGCCGCCGGCGTCGAGGTAGTCGAGGTCCCCGGGCTGGCCCGCCGCGCGAAGGCGGTCAACGCCCACCTGTTCGCGTGACCGCGCCTGAGCTGCGCCCGTCCAGGGTCGCAGTCGTCAGCTACTTCTTCATCCTGGGCGTGGCCACGGCCACGTGGAGCGCCCGGCTCCCGGCCATCAAGGCGTCGCTGCACCTGAGCGACGGCCGCTTGGGCCTCGCCCTGTTCGCCGTGCCGGCCGGCAGCGTGCTGACGCTGGTGCTGAGCGGCCGCATCGCCGATAAGTTCGGTGCGGTCCGGGTGCTCCGGATCGCCGGGGTGCTAGTCCCGGTCGCGGTCGTCCCGATCGGCCTGGCCCCGTTGGCCCCGCAGACCCATAGCCTGCCCGTGCTGATGGCCGCCCTGGTCCTCTACGGGGCGATGGCCGGGCTGCTCGACGTGTCGATGAACGCCTGCGCGGCCCGGCTTGAGCTGGGCTACGGCCGGCCCATCATGTCCTCGATGCACGCCGGCTACAGCATCGCCGGCCTGGCCGGCGCCGGGATCGGCGGGCTATCGGCGTGGCTGGGCATCAGCCCGCTCCCGACGTTCGCCGCCACCAGTGCCGCGCTGATCGTGCTCGGCCTGCTGGCCGGGCCGCGGGTCACCATCCCCGCGGTCGTTCCCCGCCCGCCCCAGCCGGATGATCCGCCGCTCCGCTCGCTGCGCCAGATCTCGGTGGTGATCTGGGTCCTCGGGCTGCTGGCGCTGTGCGGCCAGGTTGGCGAGGGCTCGGCCGGCGACTGGAGCGCCGTCTACCTGCACGTCAATCTCGGCGCGCCGTCCGGCGTCGCGGCCGCCGGGCTCGCCGCGTTCTCGGTCACGATGGCCGCCGGGCGGCTGGCCGGCGACCGCCTGGCGGCCAGGTTCGGTCCGGTGCCGCTGGTGCGCGCCAGCGGCCTGCTCGCCGGGCTCGGCCTGGCCGCCGGCCTGCTCCTCGGCGGCCAGCTCGCGGCCATCATCGGCTTCGCGCTGCTCGGCGCGGGCCTGGCCGGCATCTTCCCGCAGATCGTCACCGTCGCGGCGCGGCTGGATCCCGAACGCGCCGGGCGCAACATCGGCCGGATCGCCGCGGTGGCCTACTCGGGCCTGCTCACCGGCCCGGTCGCCATCGGCGCGATCGCCTCCGGCGTAGGCCTGCGCGACGCCCTCCTAGTCCCGGCCGCCCTAGCCGGCCTAGTCGCGGTGGCGGCCAGCGTGATGCGGCCGTGCTGATTATGCCTTCGGCCCGCCGGTCTGAACCCTCGCTTCAGCCGGATCACGGCTGATCTACCAGCATTGCTGCGTCCAATCAATCAGCAAACATGCGTCTATTCTTTCAGCAAACTAGCGTCTAATCCTTCAGCTATGCCGCTGAACTGGCATTATATGAGGCATGGCAGCGACAGCTAACTCTCCCATCGGACGGCTCCTTCAGCGGCATGCTGAGCAGGCGATCAGGGAGGCTCTCCAGGACACGCGCGTGGTGCTCGTCAACGGCGCGCGGCAGAGCGGGAAAAGTACCCTGCTCCGCCAGATCGCCCGTGCTGACGCGACTGAATGGCGAGACCTGGATTCGCCAGTGATCCGCCAGGCGGCATTGACGGATCCAGCTGGGTTCGTCGACTACCAGGACATGATGGTCATCGACGAGATCCAGCGGGTACCTGAACTGCTGCTACCGATCAAGGTTCAGGTGGATAACGACACTCGTCCCGGCCGCTACCTGCTCAGCGGATCGGCTCGGGTGCTGGGTCTCCGTGCGCTGCCTGACACGCTCCCGGGCAGGATGGAGACCATCGAGCTCTGGCCATTCTCGCAAGGGGAGATTGATGAGGCGCCAGACGGGCTCATCGACGCCATCTTCACGCACGGCGCGGACCTCCGGCATGCCTCTCAGGTCAGCCGCGTCGAGTACGCCGACCGGATCGTGCGCGGCGGCTTCCCCGAAGCGATAGCGCGATCCAGCCCGCGGCGCCGGGAGAGGTTCCATGACTCTTACGTCGCCGACCTGGTCGCCCGGGATGTGATGCAACTATCCGATATCGAGCGCACCGCACAGATGAGGGCGCTCATCCGGCTGCTGGCTGCGCGAAGCGGGCAGCTTCTCGTGGCCAGCAGCGTGGGGAATGAGGCCGGGGTATCGCAGGCGACGGCGCTGCGGTACATCAGCCTCCTTGAGGAGGTGTTCCTGCTCAAGCGCGTTCCGGCCTGGTCCAGGAACATCAGCAGCAGGGTCGGCAGAGCATCGAAGGTCGCGTTCGTCGATTCCGGAATCGCGGCCAACCTGCTCGGCGCCGATGCCAGGTCACTGATCCGCCCAGGCGGTCCTTTCGGGCCACTGCTCGAAGGTTTCGTCGTGATGGAACTCGCACGTCAGGCAACGTGGTCGCAGACTAGAGTTGAGCTATTCCATTACCGCACTAAGGACGGCGTCGAGGTCGATGCCGTGCTGGAAAGCCGCCTGCGCAAGGTGGTCGGCATCGAGGTCAAGGCCGCTTCCACCGTCGGCCAGGAGGACTTCCGCGGGCTCCATCACCTGGCACAACGTCTGGGCGACGATTTCGTCGCAGGACTTGTGCTGTATACCGGGCAGGACACCCTCTCCTTCGGGCCACGCCTGCGCGCGATGCCAGTCAGCGCGCTCTGGGAAGTGTCGCCGCCTGCCTAGAACAGGGTGTTCTCCGGCAGCACGCCACGCATACGCTCGTAGTCCAAGGTGACGCAGCGAATACCCCGGTCCTCGGCCAGCGTGCGCGCCTGCAGCTTGATCTCCTGGGCCGCGAAGATGCCCTGGACCGGGGCCAGCAGCGGGTCCCGGTTCAGCAGTTCCAGGTATCTGGTGAGTTGCTCCACGCCGTCGATCTCGCCGCGCCGCTTGATCTCGACGGCGACGCTGAGCCCATCGGAGTCCCGGCACATCAGGTCGACCGGCCCGATCGGGGTCGGGTACTCCCGGCGGACCAGCCGCCAGCCGTCGCCGAGCAGGTGCACCTGGGCCGCGAGCAGTTCCTGCAGGTGCGCTTCCACGCCGTCCTTGACCAGGCCCGGGTCGATGCCGAGGTCGACCGACGTGTCGCTCAGCACCTCGGTGATCGTGATCGCGAGCGTCTCGCCCGTCTTGTTGGTGACCGACCACTTGCCCGGTTCCTCGGTGAGCCGGCAGGGCGGCGACATCCAGTTCAGCGGCTTGTACGAGCCCCCGTCCGAATGCACGAGCACCGACCCGTCCGCTTTGACGATCAGCAGGCGCAGGGCCGAAGGCAGATGCGCGGTGAGTCGGCCGGCGTAGTCGACGCTGCACCGCGCGATGACGAGTCGCACGTTCGGTAACTCTACTGGCTGCGCCCCGCCTCGCTGACCCGTCCCCGTCTTCAGGGTGGGGCGGAATGTCAAATAGGCTCAGCAGGCGTGAGCCCGCGCAGGATCCGCCGCGAGCGCTCCGGTCCGCCCGACCCCGTGCCCGGACCCGAGCGCGTCGA
>PMOU01000542.1 GCA_003161205.1 Actinomycetota bacterium
GGCGCGGAGCCGGAGTCCGGGGCGGAATCGGCCGGCGTGGAACCCGGGGCTGAGGCGGTCGGGACGCGCGGGGCGACTGAGGCGGGTTGTCCGACGGGGACGGGTTGTCCGACGGGGGCGGGCTGCTGTGACGCCGTTACGGCGTCCTCGCGTTTGAGGTTGCTGGTAATCAGCACCGAGAACCCGGCTCCCGCCGTGAAAAACCACAGCACCAGCACGACGATGGCCATGGCCACTCCTCTCCGCCGCCCCGAACTTACCCGAGCAACCTGAAAGGCCCGCGCCAGCAGGGGCACACTCATGATCGTGGACATCTACCCGTGCTATGGCAAGGCAGATGTCCACGATCTTTCGCATGCCCGTTCGAGCGGGGCTGGGGGGTTAGGGTTTGGCGGGCCGACGTTCTAGGACGTGGATGGCGGCGAGGATGACGCCTACGGCGGCGAGGGCGGCGAGGGCCAGGAAGGTCACCGCCTCGGCGTGGGCGGAGACGTGGCGGAACGCGCCCAGGGCCGGGTGCGCGGGGAGCCGGCCGGCCAGGCCGCGCCGGGCCTGCGGATGGTCGTCTACACCCCCGTCGACGCGGCCACCCGCACCGCCATGGAGCAGCTGGTCACCGCCGATCCGGGCGTGCACCGATTCCCCTGCTGGCAGGCCCACCAGGCCCGGGCCCGCGACTTGCTGCCGCAACCGGGATAGCACCCAGGGGAACCAGCTGTAACTACTATTTAACCTACGGAAACCACCCAAGAATGGACCGAATGCCCTAAGCACGAGCAAAACACGTTGCGTTACCGTTTTGGCCGTTCACCACACGGAGGAGTCGGTGCCGTTATACAATTAATGATCCTGTCAACACAGGATGTAACTTGAATTATGTTCCTGAACACCGGATGAAACACTGCTAACCTGGCTCCCAGAGTCGTCGTCCGTCATAGCCGTCGACCATGCGATGCGCGAACACAGATGGTGACAGGATCCACGGCTCGTTCCGAATGATTGAGCTTTTCTGGGGTAGCGGGGGCTATACAGGAAAGCGGTCCAAAAGGGGAACTATGACGCCTGTCATTGGTATAACCACATATGAGGATCAGGCGGCCTGGCGCAATTGGTCAGCCCGGGCGGCCATGCTTCCCTGGGTCTATGTAGATTCGGTTCGGCACAGCGGCGGACGGCCGGTCCTGCTGCCACCGGGCGGAGACAACGACGAGGCCAGTGCCACCGTCGCGGGCCTGGACGGCCTGGTCGTCTCGGGCGGGCCGGACATCGACCCGGCCCGGTACGGCGCGGCCCGGCACGAGCAGACGCAGGTCCCGGTGACGCTGCGGGACGCGTGGGAGCTCGCCGTCACCCGCGAGGCGCTGCGGCTCGGCGTGCCGCTGCTCGCCATCTGCCGCGGCATGCAGATCCTGAACGTCTGCCGCGGCGGCACCTTGAGCCAGCACATTCCGGACCAGGTCGGCCACGGGCGGCACGGCGGGCCGCCGAACGGCTTCGGGCTGCACAAGGTCCGGGTCAGCCCGGACAGCGCGCTGGCTCAGATCCTGCCCGAGGACGGCCACTTCGACGTGCCGACCCGCCACCATCAGGCCGTTGACCTGCTGGGCGAGGGACTGAAGGCGGTCGCGTGGGAAGAGGACGGCACGATCGAGGCGGTCGAGGCCGGCCCCACTGAGCTCGGCGGGCTTTCCGGTTTCGTGCTCGGCGTGCAGTGGCATCCGGAGCAGGGCAGCGACCCGCGCCTGTTCACCGCGCTGGTCAGCGCCGCCACCGAGCGGGCCGCCGCGCGGACGACGTCACTTGCGCCCATGATCTAGTCTTTTTGCCACGGTGCTGCCTACATTGGGCTGCACTGAAGCAGCGCCGGCGATCAGGAGACACGACCGTGCCAGGAGGCTCGCCCGCCATCACCGCCGCGGTATTCCGCGCGGTGCGGACGGGAAACGCCTTCGAGGAAACCGTCGAGCGCCTGCTCGAGGGCGTCAAGCTGGGTGTTTACGCGCCGGGCGACCGGCTCCCGCCCGAGCGGGAGCTCACCCGCAGGCTCGGGATAAGCCGCATCACGTTGCGCGAGGCCCTGCGCGAGCTGGCCTCCGCCGGTTACGTCGAGACCAAGCGAGGCCGGTTCGGCGGCACGTTCGTCATCCGCTCCCCCGAGCCGCTGGGGTCCGACGAGATGACCAGGACCGCGCGGGATATGGGCGGCCAGCTCGATGACGCGCTGACGTTCCGCCGGGTGGTCGAGGGCGGCGCGGCCGAGATGGCGGCCCGGGCCAGCCTGACCATGGAACAGCGGGAACACCTGGCCGAATCCCTGGCCGCGACCCGCGCCTGCGGCGTCTTCGGCTACCGGCAGGCGGACACCCGGCTGCACCTGGCCATCGCGGACGCGGCCGGCTCGCCGCTGCTGACCGCGAGCGTGGTCGAGGCCCGGGTGCGCCTCGTCGATCTGCTCAACGCCATCCCCATGCTCGAGACCAACCTCGAGCACGCGAACACCCAGCACGCGCGGATCGTGCGGGCCGTCCTGGCCGGGGACCCCGAGCGGGCCCGGCACGCGATGGAAGAGCACGTGGCCGGCACCGCGGCGCTGCTGCGCGGCTTCCTCGGCGAGTCCTCGTAACGCCCGCGTAGCAGGGTTGTAACGGGCTCGCGGGGGCGACTCATCCGTCCCTCTTGACACACTCCCTGGCGCAGTGGGTCAATACCTTCATTCAATGGATCACTTCCAGCTATTTACTGACCTGAGGAG
>PMOU01000547.1 GCA_003161205.1 Actinomycetota bacterium
CTAGAGAAGCTGTTGGTGCCGAGGCCGCTCACATTCGCCGTCTTGACGGTGCTCAGGTCCTCCAGGAAGATCCCGAAGTGGTTGTCGGAGATGTGGTTACCTGCGATCACCGTGCCGGTGACCGAGCTGGCGGTGGCCGCCAGGATGCCGGTGGTCTTAGTGTCAGCCACGGCATAGTTCTTGGCGTTTGCGGCGGTCGAAGCGAACAGCCCGATCGGGTCGCCAAGTGTGTTGTTCTGGCCAATCCAGTTGCCGAGGATCTTGGTGCCGTTGAAATCCTGGTTCGGCTCGTGAACGTGAACGGTCACGCCCGCCAGGCCGTTACCCCAGATGTGGTTACCGGCCACGGTGGTATACGCCACCGTCTCACCAGGAACCTCGGAGGCGATGACTACGCCTGCGCCGCCGCCGGAAGACTTCAGCGTGCCGTTGTCGCTCAGCCAGTTGCCGGTCACCAGGGTGTAGGTGACGCCGGCCGTGCTGTGCCCGGCCACGATCACGCCGCAGCCGCCGGGGTTGGCGGTCGCTACGTTCCAGCCGACCACGTTATGGCTGGTGGGGCCGACGTCGTCGGCGACCAGGAAGCCGCCGCCCTCGTTGTGGGCGGAGTAGTTGCCGGTCACTTGCGTGTACGACGAGCCGTTGATGTCCACGCCCACATCACCGTTGTCCCACAGGTAGTTGCGGGACACCGACACGTGCGAGCTGAGGCCGACCAGGATGGCGTCGAAGCCGGCGCCCGTGACGCGGAAGCCGCTGACCTGGACGCCGCTGGTGGCCAGCACGCCGATGCCGATGCTGCCCGGCAGGGTCATGGTCCCGATCTTCAGCGGCTTCTGGCCCTTGGCATCGATCGTCGCGCCGCGCCCGTAGAGGTTGAGTGACTTGGTGACCACCACCTGCTCGTCGTAGGTGCCGGCGCAGACGACCACGGTGCCGCCCGGGCCGACCGCCGCGATGGCGGTATTGATGTCGCTGTACCCCGCCGTCCAGCACGAGGTGTCCGCCCCGTGATTTGCCGAAGGCGATACATAGACACTGCCGCCGGCGGAAGCCTGAGCCGCCCCGGCTGATAGTCCGAGCACCAGCAGGCTTACTGCTGCGCCCAGCGCGATAGGTACCTTACGCATTTACTTCTCCCTCCCCGAGAAGCCCGGGAGCAGCACCGCCCCGTGATAGCTGCGACGGTACACGCCGCGGAAGTTTGTGACTAGATGTGCGGAATAAACATTTCTACTGTCGCTGGCAATAGACCAGAACGCCCAGGTCAACCCAATTATTCGACATTTTTTGAGGGGCCTTCCGAGCCGCGAAAGTTTCCTTTATCACCGCGATCGAACGGATATACCGCTGGCGGAAGATCATTCCAGTCTCATAAATCATGAAAGTCCGACCATGGCGAAGTAAATAAGCTTGCTGAAGTTAAACACCGTTGCTGGTGAAACTTAACGCGTACGAAGTTGACCGTGTTGCACATGGTCTTCTTGGCCTCCGGTAGGGAGGAAAAGGAGATCTCCTTGGCCTCCCGGCGAGGCAGAAGAACCCGGCGCGGCGAAGGTCGACCATGCCGCGCTTGTACTCAGCGCTGCGGAAGCTGACCTCGCGCTCAGCGCGAGGTCATAGAAGGGAGATGAGAATGACGAATCGGTCCGGCGAGCGACGCAGCGAGCCAGACAGGAAGCGATCAGGAATGGTCACGGCGATCGCAGATGTCATGGTTGCCGATGCGCCGCCACACCAGCACCGGGTCGCCATCCTCGGTCTTGTCGAGATGAAAGGTCGCCCTTCCGTCAGGAGAGGCGAAATTCCAGGTCAGCGAGTAAATCTCGGTATTAGCAAGCCGGTGGATCCGCAGNNTCCGCTGGTGCTCAGCGGGCAACTTACGAAAATCATTGCGGAACGAATCCGCAGAGCGGTCCTTCACTGGCCATGCTCATCCCCGGCCGCCAGTTCAGCTAGGTCGGCGAGGAGAGACTCCTCGTCATCGAAGGTGCGGAACCGGCCCGCCGCCAGATCCTCCTCCGCCTCCCGCTCGGCCGCCTGGTGACCCCGGCCCCAGAACCACATCTCATCCACCGGTACAGGCAAGGTCGGCCGCAGTTCGATCACCCCGTCTGGCCGCTCGACCACCTCCAGCTGCGCACCAGGCTCATCCAGCCGGTACTTCCGCCGTAGCTCAGCTGGGAGCGCAACGGTCCCTCGACCTTGGATGGCCGCATAACCGTGATAATTCTCCATTCCTATATTTTGCCGTAAAGCAGCTTAGCAGTCAAACCGCTATACCGCTGCGCCGCGACCGATGGCCTCGCGTGCTGTTCTCGTGCCGATCCGGGCCTGGTGCCCACGGGACGGAGGCCCGTAACGATCCCGGAACGCGGCGTGCCTAAGGTTGGCTCATCGCGGGCGATCGGAGGAAGGCGGGCATGGCGGTGAGCACGACCTGGCGAGCGCGCACGGCAGCCGCGGCGGCCGTTCTNNCGTGGCCTCCGTCTTGCTGGACCGCCTCACCCACCAGCCCGGGACCGGCGGACCGGCGGCCGACGCGTTCTTCACGACGGTCGGCGTGGTGCCCGCGACCGCGGTGGGGGTGTTGCTCGCCGCTCGCCGGCCACGCAACCCGATCGGATGGATGATGCTGGCCATCATCATCGTGGAGATCAGCCCTACCGGCCAGTACCTCATCCTGGACTACCGGATGCATCACGGGACGCTGCCCCTGGGCTGGGTGGCGGTGGTGATCGAGGAATGCTGGCCGATGTTCCTGGTCTTCGTCACGCTGCTGCTGTGGCTGTTCCCGGACGGGACGCTGCTGGCGGGCCGGTGGCACCGGGCCGCGGTGGCCGGCGCGGTCGGCTGGCTGCTGGTCGGCCTGGCCAGGTCGAGCCAGGGCGTGCTGCTCGCCGCCGGAGGTGATGTCCGCATCCAGGCCGACGGCGACCTGGCCAACCCGCTGCCCGGAGCGTTTCGTGTTCTCAGCGTGGTGGTGATCGCCGGGACCCTGGTCAGCTGGACGGCCTGGCTGGCCATCCAGATACCGGCCTACCGGCACGCGAGCGGCGAGTACCGCCAGCAGCTCAAGTGGCTCTACAGCGGTGCGGGCATCTTCGTGGTCTCGCTGATCTTCGGCGTGTTCATCGTCGAGCTCATCGCGGGAAACGCCCCCGGCTGGGGTAACCAGGCGGTGGTCAGCGCGGTGGTGATTGTCGGCACCGCCGCCCTGCCCGTCTGCATGGGGGTGGCGGTACTGAAGTACCGGCTGTACGAGCTCAACCGCGTCATCAGCCGGGTGGTCTCCTACACGCTGATCACGGCCCTGCTGGGCGGCTTGTTCGCCGGCCTGATCCTCCTGGCCACCCACGTGCTCCCGATCAAGGGCTCGGTGGCCGTGGCCGTGGCCACGCTGGTCATCGCGGCACTGTTCAACCCGCTGCGCAGGCGGGTGCAGCATGCCGTCGACCGCCGGTTCAACCGGGAGCGCTACGACGCCGAGGCAGTCGTGGCCGCGTTCACCGGGCGACTGCGCCAGACCATCGACCTGGACACGGTACGGGGCGATCTGACCGGCGTCGTCCATGAGGCGTTCCAGCCCGCCCACGTGTCGCTGTGGCTCCCCGGCGCCGGGCAGCAGGGCCCCCGCGACGGATAAGTGGCCG
>PMOU01000206.1 GCA_003161205.1 Actinomycetota bacterium
CACGTGCACGGTCAGCATGCGCTGCCAGCGTTCGAACGACCACTCCTCGATCGGCCCGAACTCCGCATGGCCCGCCGCGTTGAACAGGCAGTCGATGGACCCGAAATGCTGCGCCACCGTCTGCACGCTGCGGCTTACCTCGTCCTCGGCCGCCACGTCCACGCCCAGCGCGATCGCGCCGTCAAGCTCGCCCGCCACCTTCTGGGCCTTCTCCTCGTCGCGGTCGAGCACCGCTACGCGGCCGCCGTCGGCCGTGAACCGGTGTCCGACCGCCGCACCGAGCCCGGAGGCGCCGCCGGTGACGAGCAGGACCTTTCCGTCGAACCGCATGAGCGGGCCTCCTCCTGCAGGGGTACTTTCTGGCATGCTAGTACAAAAAGTAATCGCCCGGACAGGGAGCAGCGACAGGGAGGCGGCCGTGACCGAGGACAGTGCAGCTGTGGCCGACGGCAGTGCGGCATACCTGCACGTGACGATCCAGCTCGTCCGGGGCAAGCAGCACGTCTTCGCGGCCGCCATGGCCGAGATGGCCCCGGTGCTGGAGAGTCAGGGCTGGCGGCTCGTCGGCGCGTTCACCCCGGGCATCGGGCGCCTCTACGCCGTCTACCACGTGTGGCGCGTGCCGTCCGCCAACGGCGTCCTGGACGCGCTGACCGCGGTCCGGGCCCACCCCGACGCCGCGCGCTGGCACGACGCCTTCGCCGAGTCGGTGGCCGACGAGTCTTTGCAGCTGGTCCGGCCGATGCCCTATTCGCGGACCCCGTGACCGGTCAGCGGCCCACCACCTGGTAGGTGGCCATGACCTGCTTCTCGGTCGCGATCCGGCCGCGCAGTAGCTCCCGGGCCCGCGCGACCAGTTCCGCCGCCCCGGCCTCCTGCGCCGCCGCCAGCGCTGCCGCGAAGGCCTGCCCGGCCCGCTCGTAGTGCTCCGTCACGTCGGCCAGGTGCAGGCTGCCGGCCGGAGCCGCCTCGGCGTCGGCGAGCGCGGCGCGCAGCGACTCGCCGCCGTGCCGCGCCGCCACCTGCCTGGCGTAGGCCAGCAGCGCCGCCGTCTCCTCGCGCATCCAGGCGATCTCGTGGGCGGCCCGTACCGCGGCGTTGCGCAGCACCGTCTCGGCCATGACCAGCCGCAGCTTGAGCGTCTCGTCGGTGAGCCCGGGCAGGATCCCCTCCATCAGCTCCCGGCAGCAGTCCTCGATGAGGGCGTCGGTGGTCGGTCTGGTGATCATGCGGGCGCTCCTCAGCTCAGCCGGTCGCAGATGGCCAGGAACATGTCGTGTTGGTGCGAGATCGCGTTGATCAGGTACGGCGCCAGGATCCCGGGCCGCTCGGCGGCCCCGATGGCCGTGGCCGCTACGAGCAGCTGCTCGAGCAGGGCCGCCATCCCGATGATCAGGAAGTAGTCCACCACCTGCGGGTTGATCTGGTTCTCGGTCAGTCCAGTGGCGCCCCGGTAGCGGGCCAGGAACCGGTCCGGGTCGGCCCAGTACACGTTGGGCTGGAGCGGAATCTGCGTGTAGTAACCCACGTCCTCGCGCGGGTCGCCGATGTGCGCGAACTCCCAGTCGATGACCAGCGGCGGGGCGCCCTGGCTGATCAGCACGTTGGACGGCTGGCAGTCGCCGTGCACCAGCCCGAGCGGGACCGGCGGCGGCTGGTGGGCCCGGGCCCACCAGCTGATGTACCGCAGCACCGGCGCGCTGCTCGGGTACTCCCCGGCCATGCGATCGTAGTGGCCCAGGACACCGTCCAGGTAGGCCGGCCAGTCCGGCGGGTGCGGCAGCACGGCGCGCAGTCCGTCCAGCGGCGTGGTGTGCACAGCCGCGAAAGTCTCCACGAACAGGTCGGCCAGCGGGCCGGCGTCATCGGCCCGGGCCATCTCGTCCTGCAGCGACACCGCTGCCGCGGCGTTCATCACGATGGCCTTCGAGCCCAGGTACTCCCCGGACCGGTCATACCAGCGGGCCACCGGGGTGGCTACCGGCGTCGCGGCGGGCAGCGCCGCGAGCAGCGCCCACTCGGCGTCCCGGTCGCTGGCGAACACCCCGCTGCCGGGCGGGGGGTCGCCGCGCAGGATGAACGTCTCCTCCTCGCCGCCGCGCCAGCGTACCCGGGCTCGGGCGCTGATCCGGCTGTACCCGCCGGTGATGGCCTCGCACGCGATGACCTGGCCCGCGCGGGCCGGCTCGGCTTCGGCTAGGAACCGTTCGAATCTGGGACCCAATTCGTCCATGGAACCTGTACCTATCTCCTCAGAAGGTGACCATCTCGGCGTCGGCGGCCTGCAGGTGGTGCAGCTCGTTCAGGGTGTGGATGACGCGCCTGCCGCCACCGGTCAGGACCCGGCTCACCGAGGCGTGCGCGGGCCGGAAGAACATGTCCTGGCGCAGGCCGAGCAGATGGCCGAGATAGGCGTTGATGACGCCGCCGTGGCAGACGATCGCGAGCTGCCGGCCCTGGTGCAGGGCCAGGATGCCCTCGACCACGGTGACCACCCGGCGCCGGAACTCGGCGCTGCTCTCCGAGAACGGCGACACGTCCCAGCGCAGCTCGCGGTCGAACCGCGCCCGCACGCCCTGCCACATCACCGGGGACAAGACGTCCTCCAGCCGCACGCCGGCGGGCACGTTGCGGTATGTCTCCACCTCGCGCAGCTCCGGGTAGACGACGAGCTCCAGGTCGTGCGGCGCCGCCACCTCGCGGGCCGTTTCGATGGCCCGTTCCAGGTTGCTGCACAGCACCGCGGTGATCGGCTCGCCGGCCAGCGCCGCGCCGACCGTGGCCGCCTGCCGCTTGCCCAGGTCGGACAGCGGCGGGTCGGCCCACAGGGCGGGGGTGAAAGCGCCGGACGGTACGTCCTGCTTACCGTGCCGGACGAAGGTGAGCTGGACCACGTCCGGGTCGCCGGTCAGGAAGGGCCGGTCGAGTGAGGTCGGCGACGGAGATTGGGGTGGCTGCATAGTCAGATCGTAGGGGACGTCTCGCGCCGGCTCGGTCCGAATCGTCCTAGCTGGGGTGTTGCCCCGCAAGGCCCCGCACATGAATAATCCAGACAGGGAGTTTCACCAGACTCATTCCGCTAACTAGGAGACGATATGGTCTACGTCCCGCACCGCGGAGACCTGCCCGCCAGGTTCGGTGACGGAGTGCCGCTGATCCCTGACATCGGCCCCACCGAGCTGGACTCGAGGGTCTACACCGACCCGGCCCGGTTCGAGGCCGAGCGCCGCAAGGTGCTCAACCGGAGCTGGCAGATCATCTGCCGCTCCAGCGAGCTCCCCGGCACCGGTGACCACGTGGTCTGGGAGGGGCAGGGCGAGACCATCGTGATCAGCCGCCGCCGCGACGGCGGCGTCAGCGGCTTCCACAACGTCTGCCAGCACCGCGGCGCCCGCATCGTGCCGAAGTCCGGCCAGGGCGCCCGCCGCTTCACCTGCCGCTGGCACAGCTGGAGCTACGACCTGCAGGGCACGCTGGTCGGCGTGCCGGACCGGGAGGACTTCGACGAGCGGCAGCTCAAGGACGCGTGTGCGCCAGCGATCGAGGTCGCCGAATGGGGCGGCTGGGTCTGGGCCGTGCTGGCCGGACCGGGCGTGGCGCCGCCGCTGGCCGACTGGATCGGCGCGGAGATCGTGGCCGACCTCGGTGCCTACCGGATGGAAGACATGGTCCTGCACGACAAGCTGACCTGGGAGCTCGAGGCCAACTGGAAGGTCGTCATCGACGGCTTCAACGAGAACTACCACGCGGCCCACCTGCACACGATCTCGCGACAGGATGTCAAGGACGGCCGGTTCAGCACCTACTTCGTGTTCGGCCGCAACGGCATGATGGTGATCCCGTACAAGGGCGTGCTGTCGGAGCTGAACCAGACCCGGGACCACCAGGGCCTGGCCATCTGCCACTACACGATCTTCCCGACCTCGGTGTTCAACAACAACCCGGCCCACCTCCAGCTGTTCCGCGCCGTCCCGGTCGCGGTCGACCGGACCAGGTTCGAGACCTGGGAGCTGTGGTACCCGGACGGCGACGACGAGTACCTGACCAAGACCGGCG
>PMOU01000459.1 GCA_003161205.1 Actinomycetota bacterium
GAGATCCTGCGCACCGAGTAGCCACGCTCGGCCCGGGGCCGGGCCGCGGTCACGCTACGATCATGGGTCAAATGGGAAGTGTCATCCGGGTCGCGCTGGCCGAGGACAACGTCCTCCTGCGGGAGGGCGTGTCCCGCCTGGTCGCGGCCGATAGGGACCTCGAGCTTGTCGGGGTGGCCGGGGACCTGCCCGAGCTGTTCAGCGTCATCGAGCGCTGCGCCCCGGACGTGGTCATCACCGACATCCGGATGCCGCCCACCGGCCGCGACGAGGGCATCCAGGCCGCCGCGTGGCTGCGCGAGCACCGGCCTGGGGTTGGCGTGGTGGTGCTGAGCCAGTACACGACACCCGGCTACGCCGTGGCCCTGCTCGAGCACGGCTCGGCGGGCCGCGCCTACCTGCTGAAGGAACGGGTGGCCAGCGTGGACGAGCTGGTCCGCGCGGTGCACACGGTGGCCGCTGGCGGCTCGGTGATCGATCCGCTGGTGGTGGACGAGCTGGTCAGGTCACGCTCGCATCCGGCGGCCTCCAGCTTGGACACGCTAACTCCGCGGGAGACGCAGATCCTGGCCGAGATGGCCCAGGGCAAGAACAACGCCGCCATCGCGGTGGCCGTGTCGGTGTCCGAACGGGCGGTGGAGAAGCACACCAACTCGATCTTCGCCAAGCTGGGCCTGAGCGAGGAGCAGGACGTGAACCGGCGGGTCAAGGCGGTGCTGCTGTTTCTGGGGCAGGGCCGGGGAGGTTGACCTCCCCATGGGGAGGGTGGCACCACCCTGCTGCTGGATCCGGTCCCGTGGCAAGCTGATGGTATGACCGGTCCGAACACTGTCCTCGTCGTCGACGACCAGGCACCATTCCGCTTCGCAGCCAAGGCCGTACTGCGCCGTCTGGACGGCTTTGAGCTGACCGGCGAGGCCGGCAGCGGCGCGGAGGCCATCGCACTGGTGGAGGAGCTGCATCCTGACCTGGTACTGATGGACATCAACATGCCCGGGATGAACGGCATCGAGGCGGCCCGGCAGATCGTGGCGGCCCACCCCGACGTGGTGGTGGTCCTGTGCTCGACCTACGAGGTGGCCGACCTGCCGCCGGACGTGGCGGCCAGCGGAGCCAGCGGCTATGTCAGCAAAGAGCGGTTCGGCGCCGAGGTGCTGCGGCGGCTATGGGAGGGCCGGGGCTCCGGGGTCTTCGCCGCCGTCTGACCCGGCTGGCCGCAGGTCTCAGGTGGCCAGGGAGATCTAGGCCTCAGGTGGCCAGCGGGATCGAGCCGCTGACGACGGAGCCGTGGCCGGGCTGAGAATCCCAGCGGACGGTCCCGCCGATGGCGCCCAGCCGGTCGGCCATGTTGACGTAGCCGTGCCCGCGCCGCGCCACCGCGGCGTCGAAGCCGGGGCCGTCGTCGGACACGGAGAACAGCAGGCCGCCGGCTTCGGTCCACAGCCGCAGCTGCACGGTCGCACCCTCGGCGTGCTTAGCCGCGTTCTGCAGCGCCTCGGTGCAGGAGAAGTAGATGGCGGCCTCCACGTCGGCGGGGTACCGGCCCACCTCGTCCGCTACCGTGACGTAGACGGTCAGCGGGCTGCGGCCGGCCGCGGCGCGCAGCGCGTCGCCCAGCCCGTTGTCGGCCAGCAGCGGCGGGTAGATCCCGTGCGCCAGCTCGCGCAGCTCCTTGATGGTGGCCTGGACGTCCTGCGCCAGCTGGCCCAGCATCTCGCCCACGGCCGCCGGATCCTCGGCGGCGATGTCCTTGGTCAGCCGCAGGTTGATGGCCAGCGCCACCAGGTGCTGCTGGGCACCGTCGTGCAGGTTGCGTTCCACCCGGCGCCGTTCTGCGTCGCCGCTGGCCACGATGCGGGCCCGGGACTCGCGCAGTTCCCCGGCCTGCTCGCGCAGCGCGTCCAGCGTGGTCTGCAGGGCCGAGTCCAGCCGGGCATTGTGGAAGGCGAGGCCGGCCTGGCGGGCCAGCTCGGTCAGCACCCGGTCGTCCTCGTCGGTGAAGGCGTCCGCGCGTTCGGGCCGCTCCACCACGATCAGGCCGAGCAGGTCGCCCGCGTGGCTGACCGGGGCCACCCGGAGCTGGGCGTGCTCACGGCCCGCCAGCAGCCCGGGCAGCCAGATCGTGGCCCAGGCGTTGCCCGACGCCCCGGCGCGGGCCACGACGGGCCGCTCGCGGTCGGTCAGCACGATCGAGGTCCGGTCGGCGTCGGGTACGGACACCACGCGCTCGAGCACGTCCCCGGTGCCGGTGTAGATCTCGGCCCGGGTCAGGCCCATGGTCTTGCGCAGCGACTCGGCCAGCTGGAGCAGCAGCTCGTCCATGGCCACGGCCCGGGTCATCCGGCTGCCGAACGTGCGCAGGGCCTCGTCTGGCGCCTCCCGCGTGCCGTATACGAACCTGGTCGCGAAGGCGGTCAGCCGGGCCCGGACCGGCAGGAAGGCCAGGGCCGCGACCGCGGCCGCGAGCACCGATAGCCCGAGGATGTCGCGGGCAGACTGGTTGTCCGGCGCCTGGCCAAAACCGAGCACGACGACCAGGTAGATGGCGGCGACGATGGCGCTGCTGCCCGCGGCCGCTATCGCGTGCACCAGGATCCGTCCGCCGGCCGGCGCCACGACCGGCCATTCGGCCAGGACCAGGGCCAGCGGGACGCCCACGGCGGCGCCGGCCGCCACCGCGCCGGCCGGTCCTGGCCAGTCGATCAGGAGATGGAGGACCGCGCTGAGCAGCGCCACCTCGGCCGCGACGAGCAGGCCGGTACCTAGCCACTGCATCCGTTCGCGGTCGTGCCCGGCCGTGCGGACGTAGCGCATCCGGGCGGCCGGCAGAGCGCACAACAGCGCGAGCGGCCAGACGAACGCGCCCGCGATGACGCCGAACGGCTCATGCGCGACGGCCAGCCCGGCGCCGGTGCCGACGGCGCTGACGTAGCCACCGGCAGCCAGGATCCGCCGTCCGGACTGGACCAGGCGGCCGTCCGGCAGCGCGAGCAGGAAGTGGAAGCTGACCGCAATGACCAGCGGCGCGGCCAGCGTGGCCACCACCCGGGCGGTCTGGTGCCGATCCGCGGTGCCGTCATGGGCCGCGATGCGGGCCGCGGTCAGTGCGGTCGCGGCGGCCAGCGCGCCGAGGGCAGCCAGCAGGCCCAGGGTCAGCTGCCCGAGCGTGTGAGGGCGGGGCGTCCGGGCCGCGACCGGGACCGCGATCCCGGCCAGGGCCCAGGCGATGGCGAGCACGAAGGCGGCCGCGTCGGTGGCGGACCAGCCGCCGGGGATCCGCAGGCCGATCGCGGCCACCGCCACCGCGGCCAGCGGCACCAGTAGCCGGGGTACCAGGTAGCGGGC
>PMOU01000626.1 GCA_003161205.1 Actinomycetota bacterium
ATCCGGCGGCGGTCAGCTTGATCATGCGGGTGCCCTGCTTGCCGGGGCCGCTGTGCACCTTGCCGCCGGGGTCAGGGACGGAGGCCGCGCCGTGCGGGACGGGCACGGGCACGTCGGCCTGGTGGGGTCGAGCCTGGCTTGCGGGAACGGGCGGAGCGCTTCGGCCAGGGTGATGACGTCGGCGGTCAGGTCCAAGCCCGGCGGGGTCTGCGTCATGGGTCCTTCGAAGCCGAGCCGGGTGGCGACTTCGGCGAAGGCGCCCTTGTGGCCGGATGCGCAGTCGTCGGCAGCGTGGATGAGCTCGTGGAGCAGGCTGACCAGCATGGGCCTTTCCCGCGATGTTCCGGGTGGCCGCTGTCGGCCAGTCGGCGGCAATCCCTCACGAAAGCCCGAGGCTAACTTGCGCGATCTACGGCCGCATCGACCGAGTTCGGTGTATCTGGCGCGGCCATCTGGCGTCCGTATAGGTGGGAGCGCGAAATTGTTCTGGACGAAGTGGGCGGTGCAGGTCGATGGACTTTGTCCGCAGGAGTACCCACGGGGCTGATGGGCGACGTTGCTGGCGCTTGGCGGCTGCGGTCGTGACGGCCGCCGGAGCCATGGCCCTTGCGACGTCTATTGTGGCCTGCGGTAACGGCGCGAACCCGGCCCTCGCTGCGCCTGAGATGTCGAGTTCGGCGCTTAACAGCGGGGCTCCGGCGAGCACCGCGAGCAACACTCCGTCGGAGGGAGGCGATAGTGGCTTTCCGGCGCCAAGCGCCGGGGCACGGGGGAAAGTTACCCCTACTTCTCATGGAATAAGTGGCTTTCCCACGCCCAGTTCTTCTCCCTCGGCTTCATCGACCTGCCCCGGAACCTTGCCAACGCCGAGCCCAACAGCGCCGAGCCCAACAGCGCCGACGCCGATGCCGTCCCCGTCGGTGCCGTCCCCGTCGGTGCCGTCCCCGTCCCCGTCCCCGTCGACGCCGTTGCAGTCGCCGAGTTGCTGAAACCTGGCTGAGGACAGAGCGAGTTGAGCGACGACAGTGACCCGGGCTCGGTGCCGCCGCCCGCGGCACGGGGGCTCGCTTCGCTGATTGTGGCGAACGCGTCCCTGCTGATCGCGGTGTTGGTCTATATGGGCTGGGCGTACACAGACGCGTATTTTGGGTATTTTCACCTTAGCCCGCTCGACGTCGGCGTCGTGGAGTACATGCTGCGCAGCCTGGACCTGTTCAGCCCGGCTCTCATCATCGCCGCTGTGGTGGTCATTGCCCTCACCGCTGTCCGCGCCTTGGGCATTGACCGAACGACGGTGGCGCGGAAGGTCACGAGCAAGGCGAAGGCCCGGATATCGGCGGTCCCTGTCGTGCGCGGGCTGGTCCCCACGGGCAATGCCGAACAGGCTCATCCAGGGCGACGGCTGCTGATCGGCACTGGAACGGCGATAACAGTCATCGCGCTTATCCTGGCTTGGGCCGCCAGCTATTTCTTCATCAGCACGTACATGATACTGGCCCTCCTTGGCGGCGGCCCGCTACTGCTGACCTGGCCAACTCGCGCTGACCGCCATGGCCGTTTCCCGTATTCCCTCGCCATCGTGGTCACAGCCGTATGCGCCTTGTGGGCTACAGCTCTTTACGCCCACAGCATTGGCATTCAGCACGCCCAGGCCTTCGTGCGCAATCTTCCGTCGGGCACTGCCGTGGCCGTCTTCAGCGTCCAGCGCCT
This sequence comes from Actinomycetota bacterium, assembly GCA_003161205.1. The sequence goes on from PMOU01000626.1 coordinate 1,711, forward strand.
CGCCCTGGTTGGGCCGGACGTGACGAGCCAGCAACTCCCGCCCGGAGCGCTTTACCATTACGAATACCAGGGGCTCCGTTTGCTGGTCACCCGGTCCGGGACATATTACCTTTTGCCGGAAGGCTGGTACCCGCAGCACGATATCACTTATATCTTCACCGAAAGCGATCAGATCAGGATCGAACTGGTCTGCGGTGTGGTCGGCTGTAATAGCTGATCACTCGGGCCTGGGATCCCAGCGGAACCGCCGGATGGCGACGAAGCCACCCACGACGCCCCAGATCGCGAGGACCAGGAGCTGGTGGCCCGCGAATCCGCGGTCCAGGGCGAACGGGTTCAGCAGCGCCTGGTTGAACGGCCGGACCGGGAAGACGCCCGCCAGGTCATTGAGGAACCGGGAGGTGATCTGGAAGTAGGTACCGGAGATGAACACGAGCGGGAAGAAGATGAACTGCACCACCGCGGGCGCGGCCTCCGCGTTGCTGATCAGGCTGGCGACCGCGGCTCCCAGCGCGCAGAATGCGGCCGCGCCGACGACCAGCGTGACGATGATGGCGGGCCAGTGGCCTGGCATCGGCACGCCGTACAGCAGGCCCATTATCACGATCAGCGCCGCGTCTACGAGGCTGACCATGATGCAGTGCGCCACCAGCCCGGCGAACATCACCCAGGCGGGCAGCGGAGTGCCGCGTAGCCGCTTGAGGATGCCCTCCTGGCGGCGCAGTGACAGCGTGATGGCCAGCTGCGAATAGCAGGCGCCCATCACCGACACCGCCACGATCGTGGACATGTAGTACTGCAGCCCGGTAACCGGCCTGCCGCCGATTCTGGCCAGCGTCGCGTTCCCGAACACGCCGGCCAGAATGGCGAAGAACACCAGCGGGAAGGCGAAGATGAAGAAGGCGCTCTGCGGATTGCGCCAGAAGCTCAGCTGCTCGTAGCGGATCTGGTGCCAGACCAGGGCCGCGGTGTTACGGTGGGCCGGCGCTCCGGCGACCGCGGCCTGGCTGCTCATCCGCGCCTTCCCATCCTGCGCCGGGGTGCCGGCGCGTCCTCGGGCGTGGCGGCGGCGTCCTGCGCGGCCGTCAGGCTCAGGTAGATGTCCTCCAGGCTCGGCCGGTCCACCGTGAGCCCCGGCAGCGTCGTGCCGTGGTCCAGAGCCCACCCGGTCAGCCGGTGCAGCAGCTCGGTCGGGTCGTCGGCCTCGACGACCAGCCGGCCGTTCTCGCCGGCCGCGGCCTGGACCGGAAGGTCCGCCGGGGAATGCCCGACCGGGAGGGCGAAGCTGATCCGCGCGCGGGCCAGGTCACGGCCGCCGAGCGTGGCGGGCGTTCCCTC
>PMOU01000162.1:0-12551 GCA_003161205.1 Actinomycetota bacterium
CGCCGAGCTGATCAGCACCGGACTTGACCAGATGCGCGGGGCCACCTCGCCCCGGCTGCTGCTTGAGCTGATGTGCGCGCAGGTGCTGCTGCCGGCCGCCGCCACCGACGAGAAATCGCTGCTTGCCCGCCTGGAGCGGCTCGAGTCGGCGGACCGGGGACGGCCGGCGCCAGTACCGCAGTCACCCCCGCGCGCGCCGCACTCCGGTACTGACGATCCGGCCGAACGGGCCCCGGTTTCTGCTCCCGCCCAGCCGCGTGCCCCGCGTGCCCCTGCCGCCGCTGAGGCTCCGGCGCCGCAGGCGCCAGGACGGGTCGCACCGCCGCCCGCGGAACCCGCTCCGGCGGCCACGGCGGCCCTGTCCGCGGCGGATTCGCTGCGGCAGAACTGGGCGGCGGTCCTCGAGGCGGTCAAGCGGGAACGCCGGGTGGCGTCGATGCTGCTCGCCAACGCGACCGTGCTGTCCGTGCAAGACGGGACGCTGACCTTGCAGTTCGCCCGGGCCGGAAACCTCAAGGGGTTCACCACGGGTGGCTACGACGCTGACCTCAAGCGGGTCCTGAGTTCCGGATTCGGCCTGACCGTGATGGTCAAGGGAGTGGTCGGCGAGGATCTCGTCCCTGGCGGGACCGGCATGACGGCGGGGTTGCCGGGATCGGCCGAGCTGGCGGGATCGGGGCCGGGACCGGCGGGCCCGGGCCGCGGCGGCCAGCCCGCCGTCAGCCCGCCGCCCGCCCAGGCGCCCCCCGCGGCGGATCTTGACGAGCCGCCGGACGAGATGCCGCCTGATGATGAGGAGGAGGAGATGCCGCCGGATGAGCCGTCATCACCCGGTCTGGCTCCCGCCGCGGCGGAACTCACCGGGATGGAGCTGATCCAGCGCGAACTGGGCGGCCAGGTGATCGGCGAGATCGAGGGCTGAGCTAGCGTGCCCGGACCGGCTTGATCGGATGACTGGCTCGACTGCATTGGCGTGACTGCGGCGGGCTGGTCGTAGGCTCTTTCGTAGGAGGGCGATGTGGAACCCGGAATGGACATGCAGCAGCTGTTCGCGGCAGCGCAGCAGATGCAGGAACAACTCATGAATGCCCAGCAGGCGCTGGCCGACGCCGAAGTAACCGGCACGTCGGGTGGCGGCCTGGTCAAGGCCACCGTGAACGGCCAGGGCGAGCTGATGGACCTCACCATTGAGGCGGCCGCGGTGGACCCGGACGACGCCGAGGAGACGGCACGGACGATCGCCGATCTCGTGCTCGCGGCGGTCCGGGACGCTTACCGGTCCGCGGAGAATCTCCAGCAGCAGCAGATGGGACCGTTCGCCGCGGCCATGCAAGGCGGCGGCCTGCCCGGTATGCCTGGCCTGCCCGGTATGCCAGGCGGTCTCGATCTGCCCAGCGGTCTCGACCTGTCCGGCCTCGGTCTCGGCGGCCTGCCAGGCGAGCCGGACGACGACGACGAGGACACCTAGGACCTGACGTGTACGAAGGGGTTATCCAGAACCTCATCGACGAGCTCGGGCGGCTGCCCGGGGTCGGTCCGAAGGGCGCCCAGCGGATCGCCTTTTACCTGCTGGCCATCGACCAGGCTGACGTCAAACGGCTGGCGGACGCGCTCATCGAGGTCACCGAGAAGGTGCGGTTCTGCCGTACCTGCGGGAACGTGGCGGAAGCCGACGAGTGCCGGATCTGCCTGGACCCGCGGCGCGACCCGACGGTGATCTGCGTCGTGGAAGAGCCGAAGGACGTGGCGGTCGTGGAGAAGATCCGCGAATTCCGCGGCCGGTATCACGTGCTCGGCGGGGCGATAAGCCCCATCGACGGGGTCGGCCCGGACGAGCTGCGGATCAAGGAGCTGATGACCCGGCTCGCTGACGGGACGGTGACAGAGCTGATACTCGCGACCGACCCCAACCTCGAAGGCGAGGCGACAGCCGCCTTTCTCGCTAGGCTGGTCAAGCCGATGGGCTTGCGGGTGACCAGGCCCGCGAGCGGCTTGCCGGTGGGCGGTGACCTGGAGTACGCCGATGAGGTGACACTAGGGCGCGCGTTCGAAGGACGGAGACTGCTTGATGTCTGAACCGCCAGCTCAGGGGGGCGAATGGCGGCCGATAGCGGACCAGATCGCGGTGAACGTCAAGAACTTCATCGACGGGGTTGACGCGCTAGCCAGCGGCGGCGGCGACGAGACGGTGCCGATGCTGCTCCTTGAGGTGTCGCAGATCCTGCTCGCGGGCGCGCAACTCGGTGCCAGCCGCGACGTGATCCTGCCCGGTAACTGGGAGCCCGAAGTAGGCGCCGACCCCGACCTGGACGCGCTGCGCACCGGCCTGGCCGGACGCCTGGCCGCCGTCGACGAGTACGCCGAGGTGTTCGACCCGTACGCGGACACGTCCTGCCTGCCGTTCCGGATCTCCGACGACATCGCGGCGGTGACGGCCGACCTCATCCACGGGCTCAAGCACTACCAGGCCGGCCGGTCACTCGAGGCGCTGTGGTGGTGGCAGTACTCGTACTTCAATCATTGGGGGACCCACGGCGGTGCCGTCCTGCGCGCGCTGCACGCCGTGATCGCGCACGCCAGCCTCGATGTGGCGCCGTAAAAGTAAATTCGGCAGGTTATACGGGCGCGGATAGACTTTGGCGGTTCATCCATGTCCTGGGAGGTGCGGCGCGGCCGTGGCGCTCGTGGTGCAGAAATACGGTGGTTCGTCGGTCGCTGACGCGGATGGCATCAAGCGGGTCGCGCAGCGGATCGTGGCTACCCGCAAGGCCGGCGACCAGGTGGTCGTGGTCGTGTCGGCGATGGGTGATTCCACTGACGAGCTGATGGACCTGGCCCGCCAGGTAAGCCCGCTGCCGCCGGGACGCGAGCTGGATATGCTGCTGACGGCGGGCGAACGGATCTCGATGGCGCTGCTGGCGATGGCGATCGCCGCCCTCGGCCTGGAGGGGCGGTCGTTCACCGGGTCGCAGGCGGGGGTGATTACCGACGCCGCGCACGGCCGGGCCCGGATCATCGACATCAGGCCCGGGCGGATCGCCGATGCGCTGGCCGATGGGGCCATTCCCATCGTGGCCGGTTTCCAGGGGGTGTCGCAGACCACCAAGGACGTCACCACGATGGGCCGCGGCGCGTCGGACACCACCGCGGTGGCCCTGGCCGCGGCCCTGGCCGCCGATGCATGCGAGATCTACACCGACGTGGACGGCGTCTTCACCGCCGACCCGCGCATCGTGCGGACCGCGAGGCAGATCCCGCGGATCAGCTACGAGGAAATGCTTGAGATGGCCGCCTGCGGTGCGAAGGTCCTGATGCCGCGCTGCGTGGAATACGCGCGACGCTACGGGGTGCCCATCCACGTGCGGTCGTCCTTCACCAACCGGAACGGAACGTGGGTCATGGGGCACGCAATCGACAGGTCGGAGGAAGCCGGCATGGAGCAGGCCATCATCTCCGGAGTCGCGCACGACCGGGGCGAGGCGAAGATCACCGTGGTGGGCGTGCCGGACCGGGTAGGCGAGGCGGCGAAGATCTTCCAGGCGGTCGCCGAGGCCGGCATCAACATCGACATGATCGTGCAGAACGTCTCCGCGGTGGCGACCGGGCGGACGGATATCTCCTTCACCCTGCCCCGGGACGACGGCCAGAGCGCCATGAGCACGCTGCAGCGGCGGCAGGAGTCCGTGGGTTTCGAGTCGCTGCTCTACGACGACCGGATCGGCAAGGTGTCGCTGATCGGGGCCGGGATGCGCTCGCACCCCGGCGTTACCGCCAAGTTCTTCAGCGCCCTCGCGGGCGCCGGGGTGAACATCGAGATGATCTCGACGTCGGAGATCAGGATCTCGGTCGTGGTGGACCAGGATGAGGTGGACCTGGCCGTGACCGCCACGCATAAGGCGTTCGAGCTCGACTCCGATCAGGTCGAGGCCGTCGTCTACGGGGGGACCGGCCGGTGAGCGGGGCTGCTGGGGACAAGCCTGCGCTGGCCGTGGTCGGCGCCACCGGCGCGGTCGGCACGGTGATGCTCGACCTGCTGTCGACCCGGGCGGACATCTGGGGCGAGATCAGGCTGATCGCCTCGCCGCGGTCGGCCGGGCGACGGCTGATGGTCAGGGGCGGCGAGACCGAGGTCGTGGCGCTCTCCCAAGACGCGTTCAACGGCATCGACGTGGCCATGTTCGACGTGCCCGACGAGATCTCCGCCGTGTGGGCGCCGGCCGCGGTCGCCCGCGGCGCGGTCGCCGTCGACAACTCGGGCGCGTTCCGGATGGATCCCGAGGTCCCGCTCGTGGTGCCGGAGGTCAACCCGGAACAGCTCGCGAACCGGCCCAAGGGGATCATCGCGAACGCGAACTGCACCACGCTGTCGATGATCGTGGCCGTGGGCGCGCTGCACCGGGCGTTCGGCCTGGAGGAAATGGTCGTTGCCTCCTACCAGGCGGCCTCCGGTGCGGGCCAGGCGGGCATCGACACCCTGTACGCGCAGCTCGACAAGGTCGCGGGCACCCGCTCGCTCGGGCAGCGGGCGGGTGACGTCCGGTCCGCGGTCGGCGATCTCGGGCCGTTCCCCGCGCCGCTGGCCATGAACGTGGTGCCCTGGGCAGGCTCGCTGAAGGAGGACGGCTGGTCCTCGGAGGAGCTGAAGATCCGTAACGAATCGCGCAAGATCCTGGGCCTGCCCGCACTGCGCGTTTCCGCCACGTGCGTCCGGGTGCCCGTCGTCACCACCCACTCGGTGGCGGTGCACGCGACGTTCTCCCAGCCCGTCGGGCGCGAGCAGGCGTGGGACGTGCTGCGCGCGGCGCCGGGCGTCGTGGTGGCCGACGACCCGGCGGCCGGGGAGTTCCCCACCCCGGTCGACGTGGTCGGAACCGATCCGTCCTGGGTCGGCCGGGTGCGCCAGTCACTTGACGACCCGCGGACGATCGAGCTCTTCGTCTGCGGGGACAACCTGCGCAAGGGCGCGGCGCTGAACACCGCCCAGATCGCGGAGCTGGTGGCGGCAGAGCTCGGGCAGCGTTCCTTAACCAGCGAGGTTCGGTAAGCGTGCAGCGGACATCGCCGGATTCCGTGGCTTTCACCACGTACAACGTGCTGAACCTGTTCGCGGACGACTCCCCGGCCGCCCGGGAGCACTACGAGACGATCGTCGGCGTGATCCGGTCCTTCGACACGGACGTGCTGGCCGTCCAGGAGATCCTGGCCCCCGACGGGCAGACGGCCGCGCAGCGCCTGCGCCGGCTCGCGGACGATGCTGGCATGCGCTGCGAGGTGCCCGGCCTGGACGGGGGCCGCGAAGCCGCGCTCGCGGTCGGCGGCCACGGTTATCACGTGGGGCTGATGTGGCGGGACGGCATTGAACCTGTACCTGGCTCACTGCGCAGCCGCGGGGACAGGTATTTCTGGCACGGCCTGGCCGTGGTCACCCTCGATGTAGGGGGCACCCGGGTCCGGCACGGAGCCTTTCACGCGACCCCCTTCGGCCGCGCGCTCCGGGCCGACCAGAACGAGCACCTGGTGGCTGCGATCACCCGGCCGGACGGCCAGCCGCCCGCACTGGTCGGCGCCGACTGGAACACCGAATGCGCGGACCGGATCGCCTCGGCGCACACGTGGGAGCTCTATGAGCCCGCCGACCCGTACGCGGGGGTCGGCTGGTTCGCTGACCTTATCTACCAGTGCCAGTGGGATTACGACGAGCACGGGCGACGCCGCCACTGGGCGGACCGGCGGCCAGGGGACGTGCTGTGGGCCGGCGGCCTGCACGATGCCGCCGCGCTGATAGGCGCTGACTGGCACCCCACGACGGGTCATCACCCGGATGACGTCTACGGGATGCACGGAGTGCGGCGGCGCATCGACGGCGTCCGGGTGACCGCGGCGCTCGCCGGCGCGATGCGGGCGCACGACGTGCTGGACACCGCGCAGACGAGGCAGGCATCGGATCATCTGCCGGTGACGGTCGAGTACCTGCCGTCGGCGGCCCATGCCGGGCCGCGTTCCGGCGCTTTATCCGCGGGTGCGGCTCTTCCCGCCTGACGCGGCGTGGTTACTGCCCTCCTATACGCGAATGTCCAGTTCGACGGCAGCCAATGCAGCCGCTGGAAATAGCCGTTTATATGTGACCAGGACCGTGCCGGCGCAAGTGTTCCGTAAGCAGGGACCTTGCCGATTCGGCAGATCTGCCACAGTTGAGGCCTGTATAAAAGGTGATGGAGCCGGATAGCGCGAAGGAGGCATGTGCTGGGATATCGCAGTACTCCTGCTGGCCCGCGGTTGCTCCGGCGCCGGACGGTTGGCCCGGCGGGGGTCATGGGCGACACCAGCCCGCGACCGCGTCTGCCCCGCGGTGGCCGTCGGCCGCACCAGCCCGGAATCGCCCACCTGCCATTTCGCCGCCGAAACGTTATTGCGCTGATATAGTCACAAGTCCGCAAGGCAGGGTCAAAAGATAACAGCCCGCATTCCGGTGGTCGCAATTGGTTTTCCCGCGTCAATCACGATCCTGAGGAGGTTAAGCGTGCCAACGACCAGCGGCCGTACACGCGGTCGTCAGGGTATGCACTCGGGAGCGCGGGGAGAGGCTGGAGACCACTTGCGGAAGATCATGGCAACCATGGTCGCCGCATTCATCGTTATCGTATTTGTGCTGGTCATGACCAAGGCCGGTCGAGACATTGATGCTGCGACGCAGCATTTCATGCTCTTTTATGCGGGGGTATTCGCGCTCATCGGCCTCACCGGTTCGGTCATGGTCGGCCTCCTGGCCACTGACCGGATCGTCATGACGCCAGGACACCGGGTGATGGCTCAAGCCGTGCACCGCGCGGTCTCCTTCGGCGCGCTGACCTTCCTGGTCATCCACATCGTGACCGAGATCCTGGCCCAGCGGGTGCACGTCATCGACGCGTTCATTCCCTTCCTGTCGCCCTTCCGTACCTTCTACATCGGCCTCGGCACCATCGCGTCGGACCTCATCCTGCTCATTGTGATAACGAGCATCCTCCGCAAACGGTTCACCGCGCACGGCAAGGCCTGGCGATGGCGGGCTATTCACTACGCCTCCTACGCGGCGTTCGTGTTCGGGGTGCTGCACGGGCTGCTCGGCGGGAGGGCAGCCAAGCCTTACGTCGACTGGAGCTACGGATTCGCGATCGCGCTGACGGCGCTGGGCCTGGCCGTCAGGTTCCTGGCCATCTCGCTACGGCCGAAAGAGAGCGTGGGCGGTGCCCCGGGTGCGGATCGCGCCAGGACCCCGGCCTCAGCGCCGCTGCACGCCGCGGCGCTGAGCATGGCCCAGGCACAACTCGGCGGCGGCCCCGTTCAGGTGCTGCCCGCCGGGATGGCGGCCCCGCTGGGCGCCGGCAGCGGCATGCCAGGATCTGACGCATGGGCCGCGCTACCCGCGGCACGAGGATCGTCGCCTTTTTCCGGCCCGCTTCCTGCCCTGGGACCGGCCCCGGTCTACGCGGAATCCTCCTCGGCGGCTTACCTGTCCTACTCTTACGCTGAGAACCGCCACGATTTCGGGTTCACGCCGCTGGGTGCCCCGCCGTACGGTGACGATGCTGCGGCGACCCGGCGCGGCCGTCCCTACGTGACCACGGAGCTGCCGAGGCCGCCGCTGGCCGGGGCACCAGCAGGTGCCGGGCCGCAGCGCCCGGCCAGGCGTCCGCTTTACGAGCCCGAGTACGACGGGCCACCCCGCTTCGAAGGAGCGCCCAGGGGCCACCTGCCTCAGGACGAGCTGTCGTCGTACCCGTATAGCCTGCCTGCATCAGGCACCGGCGGGTATCCCGACGCCTCCCCGGACCGCGAGGACCTGAGCCGGCCTGCTCGCCCGCGCCATCGGGCTCTTGAGCCACCCAGCCCGGCTCCGCTGCGCCCGGGAGGCCGCAACACCGGTCCCATCCCGCGGGCAGCGGCCGGCCCCGCCCCCCGCCCCGACACCGGCCCCCTGCCGCGTATCGGCGGCGAGCCGCCGCGTAGCCGCACCGGCCCGATGCCCCGGGTTGATTCGGGCCCGCTACCGCGAGCTGGTTCCGGCCCGCTGCCCCGGGCTGATTCCGGGCCGATCCCTCGGACGGGGACGGGCCCGATGCCGCGAAACGCGACCGGCCCGATGCCACGGGCTGGTTCCGGGCCGATGCCCCAGGTGGGGACGGGTCCGATGCCGCGGGCCGGGGCTGGTTACCGTCCTGATGCCCGTCCGGCGCTTCGCCCTGATACAGGTCCCCTACCGCGTGTTGGTCCAGGTCAGGTACCGCGTGCCGGGACGGGACCGATGCCCCGGACCGGAAGAGGTCCGCTGCCCCGGGCCTCGGGCCCCATGCCGACGGCAGGGACCGGCCCCATGCCGACGGCAGGGACCGGCCCNNCGGCAGGGACCGGGCCGATGCCGCGCCCCGGCACCGGTCCGATACCACGGGCCGGCGCCGGTCCTGCGGCCCGGATGGGTATGCGGTCGGCACCCCGTCCTGACGCGCCCCGGCCGGACACCGGCCCGGTGCCGCAAGCCGGTACGGGTGCCATGCCTCGTACCGGTCCGCCAGCGCCACCCGCCGACTTGGCTCCTGCGCCGCACGGAGGTCGTCCGTCCAGGGAGACCGGCCATCTGTCACGCAGAACGAATTCTGCCGGCCCTCGGCACCGCCAGGTGCCCGGGCCTGATGGAGGTGACGAGTGGCGATGAGCCCGACCAGGGGCCTCGACGCGCCCGCGATCATGAGGATCGGTGCGGCCAGGCTGACCGCAGGGCTTGACCGGATGCCCCGGCTCGACCTGGACGCCCACCGCGACATCTTCGGCCCGCTGCCCAGGCTCTCCGCCGAGGAACTGATCTCGATGGCCGAGCAGGTGGACCTGCGCGGCCAGGGCGGTGCGGCGTTCCCCTTCGCGCGCAAGCTCAGCGCGGTGCTGCAGGCAGCTGAGGCGAATGACTGCCCGACAATCGTGGTCGTCAACGCCACCGAGGGCGAGCCGGGCAGCAGCAAAGACAAGATGCTCATGATCCGCTCGCCGTACCTCATCTTGAGCGGTGCCGCTCTCGTGGCGGAAGCGATCGGCGCCGAGGAGATCGTCGTCGGTGTCGCGGGCCACGAGCTGGCGAACAGGTCGATGGAGGCGGCGATCGCGGCCGAACCAGGCCTGCGCAAGATGGCCCGCGTGGTCCAGCTGCCAGATCGGTTCATCTCCGGTGAGTCGGGCGCGCTGGTCCGCGGGATCAACGGCAAACGGCCGGTGCCTCCTGGACGTAAGGTCCTGGCCAGCGACGTCGGCGTGGATGACCTGCCGACGCTGCTGTCGAACGCATCCACTTTCGCTCAGCTGGCCGTGCTCGCCCTGCTCGGGCCTGAGCGTTTCGCCGCAGTCGGTACGCCGGAAGAGCCTGGTACCGTCCTGCTGAGCGTCGGCGGGTCTGCGGCGCATCCGGCGGTGATCGAGGCGCCGACCGGCGTCCCGCTGGCCGCCGTCCTCGACATCTGCCAGGCCGCCGCGGGCGACGGCGTCCTGGTCGGCGGCTACCACGGCATGTGGCTTCCCGCGGCCACCGCGTACGCGGTGCCGGTTTCCCGCGAAGGTCTTGCCGCCGTGGGCGGCACGCTCGGTTCGGGCATCGTGCTGCCCCTTGGCGACGGAACGTGCCCGCTGGGTGAGGTATCGCGGATCGCGAGCTATCTGGCGGGCGAGTCGGCGGGTCAGTGCGGCCCCTGCAAGCTCGGCCTTCCCTCCATCGCGCGCGCGCTGGCGGCGCTGATTGACGGCTCGGGCGGCATCGAGGCGCTCGACGTGGCCAGGCGGTCGGCGGCGGCCGTGGCCGGGCGCGGTGCCTGTTCCCACCCGGATGGCGTGACCAGGTTCGTGCTCTCGGCGCTCGACGTGTTCACCGAGGATCTCGCGGCGCACGTCTTCCACTCTTCGTGCGGCCGTCCCGTCCGTGGCGTGCTGCCGCTGCCGAGCGGTCCTGAGCAAGAACAGCAGCAGCGGCTCGTGGTGGACTGGACGCGTTGCCAGGGACACGGACTCTGCGCGCATCTAGTCCCGGAACTCATTCACGTGGACGCCCAGGGTTATCCGGTCATGCTCAACATTCCGGTGCCCAGCTGGCTGGAGAAGGACGCGGAGCAAGCGGTGCACATGTGCCCGGCGCTGGCTTTGCGCCTGACCAATGCCGGTCCCGCACCCATCCGCACCGCTCCGGTGGCCATTCCCGCACCCAATCTGCGGACCGGCCTCATCGGCGGCGGCAGCAAGGGCCGCAAGCAGATCACCGCCGGGTAGCGTCGCGCGACCCTATTTTCCCTGCCCGTGCCAGCGGGCGACATAGCGCCGCTGCCGGAACGTCTCCACGGCATGCTGATCGTAGTGTGCGCGGACGAACGCCACGGCCGAGGACCTGGGCACGCCATCGAGGATGGCCAGGCAGGCCAAAGCCGTGCCGGTGCGTCCGCGGCCACCTGTGCAGGCGACTTCAACCCGCTCGGTTGCGGCCCGCTGCCAGGCTTCGGTCAATACGGGAAGTACTTCGGCCCGGTCGGCGGGCAGCCGGAAGTCGGGCCACCGGAGCCATCGCGATTCCCACGGGACGGCAGGCGGGGGCCGCCCGAGCAGATAGACCGCGAAAGCCGGGCGGGGCCCGTCAGGTAGCGGGCGCCCGAGGCCGCGGCCCCGAAGCAGCCGACCTGAAGGCAGGCGCATGATGCCCGGCGCTGATGGGTCCCACGGTTCGGCCACAGCCGGATCGTACCCACCGCGAGCCAGGACGGCGCGGCGCTCCCCGGCAACGAAGTACCCATCAGCTGGCCGACCAGCACGTGACGGTCTGAGCCGAGCGGGCGCGGTGACATCATCCCATCGTCATCGCGCCCGCCAGCACTGGCGTGAACAGCACGGGTGATGGTCGTATGCCCTGTGAGCTGGTCGGGGTGGGGAGATTTGAACTCCCGGCCTCTTCGTCCCGAACGAAGCGCGCTGCCAAGCTGCGCCACACCCCGCCCGTACGGAACCGTATCGGCACCGCACGAGACTTGGACAGTCTAGCGGAAACGAGGACTCGTTCGGGCGCGGCTGCCAACAGCGCCAGGGCAGCGAAGGCGGGGCCCGGGACGGTCAGCCGCAACTACGCGGGACCAGGGTGAGCAGGCTGGCCTCGGGGCGGCAGGCGAACCTCGCGGGAGCCCACGGCGAGGTCCCGAGCCCGGCCGAAACATGCAGCCAGGACTGGCCGCCGACGGGATGCCGGTGCAGCCCGCGGGCCCGCTCGCGGTCCAGCCCGCAGTTGGTCACCAGCGTGCCGTAGACCGGCAGGCACAGCTGTCCGCCGTGGGTGTGCCCGGCCAGCAGCAGCTCATAGCCGTCGGCGGTGAACCGGTCGAGTAGTCGCGGCTCGGGCGTGTGCATGACCGCGACGCGGAGGCCGGCGGCCGGATCGGCCTGGCCCGCCACCTGCTCATAGCGGTCGCGGTCGATGTGCGCGTCGTGCACACCGCTCAACGCGATGTCGAGGCCGCCGGCGGTCAGGTGGCCGCGCTGGTTGTTCAGGTCAAGCCAGCCCGCCGCGACCATGCCGTCGCGGAGCTTTTCCCAGGGCAGGTCGACAGAGGTCCCGGTCCGCCCGCGGGAGCCTTCCGGCTGCAGGTACCGCAGCGGGTTCCGCGGCTTAGGCCCGGTCAGGTCGTTGGATCCGAAAACGAAGACGCCGGGCCGGTCGAGCAGCGGTCCGAGTGAATCGAGGAAATACCGGTCGGCTGCGGGGTGCGCGATGGAGTCCCCGGTGTTGACGACCAGATGCGGGTCGAGGTCATCGAGCGAGCGGATCCAGGACATGAGCCGCTTGCGGCCGGGAGTGAGATGCGCGTCGGAGATATGCAACACGCGGACCGGCTCCGAGCCCGGCGGCAGGACGGGGATCTCAAACCGGCGCAGGGCGAACCAGTTCCGCTCGACCACTGTCGCATACCCGATGCCGGCGGCAGCGCCGAGAGCGGTGGCAACGGGTACGAGGACGCGCAATCTCACTCGTCTATGGTGCCATGACGGCAGGTGTGCCGCCGACCACCCGAGGTTCGCGTCCAGTTCCTAGGATAGGTACGTGGCTGAACTCAAAGACCGGCTGCGCACGGACCTGACCGCCGCCATGCGGGCGCGCGACCAGGTGCGGATGCGCACCCTGCGGATGGCACTTAGCTCCATTTCGAACGAGGAGGTGTCGGGCGCCTCGGCCCGCGTCCTCAGCGACGACGAGGTCATGAAGGTCCTCACCCGCGAGGCCAGGAAACGCAAGGAGGCCGCCGAGGCGTTCGGTTCCGCGGGCCGTGAGGACCAGGCCGCGGCCGAGCGGGCCGAGGGGGAAGTCCTGGCCGGCTATCTTCCGGCGCAACTGGACGACGACGAGCTGTCCGCCCTGGTGGCCGCGGCGATCGCGGAGACCGGAGCCAGCGGCAGGCAAGGCATGGGTCAGGTCATGAAGGTGCTGACCCCCAGGATCGCGGGCCGGGCCGACGGGGGACGCGTCGCCGCGGAGGTCCGCCGCCGCCTGACCGCCAGCTGAG
>PMOU01000162.1:12610-22576 GCA_003161205.1 Actinomycetota bacterium
CCGCCGGTTCCGCCTTTGCCTCCGCCGGTCTTGGCCGGCTTGGGCTGGGTGACGACCTGGCCGTTGCCCTTGCTGTTGAACGGGCTGTCCGCCGGGACAGGCACGAAGTCGGTGACCGGACCCAGATCGGCGTGATCGAACGACATGTGCCAGGTGGACCCCGGCGCGTCCGCCCCGAACATCTCACCCGGACAGCTCAGGCCGCCGCTTTCCAGCTGGTAGCAGCTGTTCTGCCCGCCCATGGTGTCCCCGGTCGGGGAGACCGGGTTGAACACCGAGACGTAACCCACCAGGTTCGGGGTGTAACCCGCGAAGGCGGCGTACGGAGTGCCGTCGTTGTTGGCCACGTTGGAGGTGCCGGTCTTGCCTGCTGCCTCGCGGCCGGCCAGGCCGCCGAGGTTACCCGCGGTGCCGGTGGTCAGGACGCCCTGCAGGATGTAGTTCACGGCGTCGGCGACATCGGAAGATATCGCCCGGTGGCAGTTGGCCGACGGCACCGCCAGGTCGCCGCCGGTGCCGGTGACGATCTTGTTGATGGCGACCGGTGCGCAGTACGTGCCCCGGGACGCGACGGTAGCGTAGGCGGCCGCCATGGACAGCGGCGCCACGTTGACCGCGCCCAGGGTGAAGGACGGGATGTTATCCGCGGAATCCTGGCCGCCGTCCGGGCTGAGCAGCGACGTCCCGTCGGCCCTGGTCAGGCCGAGAGCAACGGCGGTGTGCACCACGTTGCACAAGCCGACCTTCTTCTCGAGCTCGGCGTAGAACACGTTGATCGAGTTGGTCGTCCCGGTGTAGAGCGAATCGGTTGACTTGCCGGGGCCTTCCGCGTTCGACACGTTGTACGCGCCCGGGGTGCCCTGGTAGTAGCCGGCCGGGGCGCCCTGGCAGTTGGTGTAGCCGGTGACGGTGGTGGTGCCCGGCACGGTCAGCTGGAAGCCGAACGGGACGCCCTGATTCAGCGCGGTGATGAGCGTGAAGAGCTTGGACGACGAACCCGTCTGGACGCCGGCGCTGCCTCCGTACTCGGTGTCGACCGCGTAGTCGATCTCGGTCTGGCCGCGGCTCGTCCCGTACGGGCGGTCCTCCGCGATGGCCTCGATCTGGCCGGTGCCCGGCTGCACCATGGCCTCGGTGTCCGCGTTGTGCCCGGGGTTGTAGTAGCTGCTGCTGGCCGGCACGACATGGTCCACCGCGTCGGTCGCGGCCGCCTGGTCCTGCGGGTTCAGCGTGGTGTAGATCTTCAGGCCGCCGGTGGACAGCAGCTTGGCCCGGGCCATCGGCGTCTTGCCGTAGGCCTGGTCGTGCAGGAAGATCTCTTCCACGTACTGGCAGAAGAAGCCGGCCGTGCCCACGGAGCTGGACTCACAGCCGCTTTCCGGCACCGACTCGTTCAGCCCGAGCGGCTTGGCCTCGTCGGCCTTGGCCTGCGCGGCGGTGAGCCCGTTATCGGTCTGCGCCATCCGGGCCAGCACGGTATTGCGCCGCTCGAGGGCCACCGCGGGATGCAGGATCGGGTCGTACTGGGTCGGGTTCTCCACGATGCCGGCCAGCGTGGCGGCCTGGGTCACGGTCAGCTTAGACGCGGTGGCGCCGAAGTAGGTCTCGGCCGCCGACTCGATGCCGTAGGCGTTGTAGCCGTAGTAGGCGTCGTTCAGATAACCGGCCAGGATGTCCTGCTTGGACTGCTGGTGCTCGGCGGCCACCGCCATCCGCAGCTCGTTGAGCTTGCGGTTCAGCGTGTCGGCGTCCGCCGACTGCTCGGCCGAGGAGTTGTCCGCCACCTCGGCCTGGAGCAGCAGGACGTTCTTGACGTACTGCTGCGCGATGGTGGAACCGCCCTGAACCGGCTGGTGCTGCAGGTCGTTCATCGCGGCGCGGATGGTGCCGCGCAGGTCGATGGCACCGTGCTCCCAGTACCGGGAGTCCTCGATGGCCACCAGCGCGTTCACCATGTTCGGGGAAATCTGCTGGTAGGTCACCGGCTGCCGGTCCCAGCCGAAGTACTGGATCACGCCTGACTTGGCGCCGCCGTAGGGCACGTCGACGCCGTACACGTACGCGAGCAGGTGCCCGTACCGGTCCAGGATCTCGGACCGCTGGGGGAGTCCCTGGGCGGTCAGCGACAAGGTGGTGAACTTGTTCGCCTCGTTCCTGACCAGGACGCCGGTCGCGGCCACGACCGGGAGCACCATCGCCGCGGCCAGGACCCCGCCGATCGCTGCGAAGGTGACGAGGCGCCCGAGTACGCTCGTCCGGGTAAAAATCGTCTCACCGAGCTGCACGCGACTTAGATTACGCGGCCATCGCCACTAGCAAGCGCAGTTGTGCCGGACATATATCACCCAGACCTACTGAGATCGGCATATGCAGGTCAAACTGTGAGTAAACCGGAATGGGGCATTCACGTCGCTACCGTATGCTAACGTTCCCCTCGAAGGTCACGACCAGAGCCGGGTCGCACCCGGAGAGTGACTATTTGCCGGATTCCATATAGCCCGTGAGAACTATTTGTTAAATGACCATGCCGGGGTCTTGGCACGACGGCCGGACTTCCGTAAGTTGCTGGATCACGAACAGATAACCGTGGCAGAGCGGCCGCACGCACTGACCACGGGATCGCAACCCCATCGAGACGATCGTTCGAGTGTTCGTGCTCGAGGATCAAGAGGAGTGGGCACATGTGGATCACTGACTGGACCACACGCGCCGCATGCAAGGGAACCGACCCTGACGAGCTGTTCGTCCAGGGTGCAGCGCAAAATCGCGCCAAGCTGATCTGCCGGGGGTGCCCGGTTCGCACAGAGTGCCTTGCGGATGCGCTCGACAACGGGATCGAGTTTGGCGTTTGGGGCGGCATGACCGAGCGGGAGCGTCGTGCGCTGCTGCGTCGGCGGCCCGACGTGACGTCGTGGCGCGAGCTGCTTGAGCGCGCCCGCGACGAATACGAGCGGCAGTCCATTGACGAGCTCGTGGCCAGCTGAGGCCGTAGCTCAGCAAGCGCAACTGATCAACGGGGATCTGAATCTTGTCCCGGCAGGGCTTACGAGCCCTGCCGGGACAGTATTGCGCCGATGATGCGCAACCCGTCGAGGTCGTGCACATCTTCGGGCTGCGCGTCCACTTCGGCGACGGGAATCGCCGGGTGCGCCGAGGTGAAATGCTCGGCTAGCCGTCGTTCCCGTTTGCTGAGCTGCATTCGCTCCGCGTGCATGCGCAGCGCCGCGGCGACGATCGAGTAGCGCGGACCGGTCGAGCCCCTGCCGTTCGGCCCTTCCTGTATTTCCAGGCTCTCGGCGGCGGCCAGGCTTCGTGCGGCGCTCAGCCGTCCGGCGGGAGAGATGTGCACCCGGTTGAGTATCAGGCCGGCCAGGGGCATCCGCTCGGCGTCGAGGCGCTCGACGAAGTAAGACGCCTCACGCAGCGCGTCGGGTTCCGGTGCGGCCACCACGAGGAACGCNNGTGCCGGGGGCCTGCAGCAGGCGGTACGTGGCCTCGGCGCGCTCGCGGAAGCCGCCGAACATGGTGTCAAACGCGGTGACGAACGTCTGCGCGTCCTTGAGCACCTGGGCGCCGAGGATCTTGGTCAGCGCGCTCGTCATCATCGAGAACCCGGCGTTGAGCACCTTCATGTACGACATGCCGGCCTTGGCCGGGACGGTCAGCAACCGGATCAGCCGTCCGTCGAGGAACCGGCCGAGTCGCTGCGGCGCGTCGAGGAAGTCGAGCGCGGAGCGGCTCGGCGGGGTGTCGACCACGATGAGGTCCCACTCGTCGGCGTGCCTGAGCTGGCCGAGCTTCTCCATGGCCATGTACTCCTGCGTGCCGGCGAAGCTGGAGGACAGCGACTGGTAGAAGGGGTTCGCCAGGATCTGCGCGGCCCGGTCAGGGTCGGCGTGCGCCTCCACGATCTCGTCGAACGTCCGCTTCATGTCGAGCATCATCGCGTGCAGGCTGCCGCCGTTCACGGCCTCTACCCCCGCTACCTGCCGCGGGGTGTTGTCCAGCGAGGTCAGGCCCATCGACTGGGCCAGCCGCCGGGCCGGGTCGACGGTCAGCACGCAGGCCTGCCGGCCGCGTTCGGCGGCGCGCAGGCCGATCGCGGCGGCGGCCGTGGTCTTGCCGACGCCGCCGGAACCGCAGCACACGATGATCCTCGTCCGGCGGTCATCGATGAGCCGGTCCATATCCAGCCTCACGGTGTTCATGGGTTCGCTCGCCTCATCATGCGGGTCTCGCTCACGCGGCGCCCTGCTCCCTGAGCGTGGCGGCCAGCTGGTACAGGCTGGCCAGGTCGATCCCCTCGGGGATCATCGGCAGCTCGTACCGCGGGCGCCCCGACGCCTGCAGTTCGTCGCGCTCCCGGTCCTGCAGCGCCACCTGCAGCGCGTGCTCCTTCAGCTCGGTCGCCAGGTCGGCGGCCAGCCCGTGGTTGTCGCTGATCCCGGCCGCCTTCAGGCCCAGGGCCAGCTCGGCGACGTCGAGTTTGCCGCTGGCCGCCGCGGCCAGGTCGGCGGCGTCGAGCATGGCCGGGCGGGCCATGTTGATGAACACGCCGCCCGGGCGGATGGCGTCGCCGGTCAGCTCGCGCAGCTCCGCGATCCCGTCCAGGGTCTCCTGGACCGGCATTTCCTCGAGCGTCGTGACGAAGTGAACGGCCGTCTGCGGTGACCGGATCACCCGGCCGACCGTGTCCGCGTGGGTTTTTATCGGGCCCACCTTGGCCAGCCCGGAGACTTCCGCGCTGACGTTCAGGAAACGGCCGATCCGGCCCGTCGGCGGCGCATCCATCACCACCGCGTGGTACACGTGGCTGTCATCGCGCCGGTCCACCCGCCGCCTGGCCGCCTCGGTGGCCTTGCCGGTGACCAGCACGTCGGACAGGCCGGGCGCGATGGTGGTGGCGAAATCGACCACGCCGAGCCTGGTCAGCGCCTTCCCGGTGCGGCGCAGGTTGTAGAACATCTCCAGGTAGTCAAGCAGCGCGCCTTCCGGATCGACGGCGAGCGCGTAGACGTCGCCGCCCTGCCCGGACCCCTGAGCGCCTTGCGGGGCCGCCGGGGCCAGGCCGAGCGCGACCTTCCGCTCCTCGTACGGGAGCGGAGGGCAGTCGAAAAGCCGGGCGAGGCCCTGCCTGCCCTCGACTTCGATCAGCAGGACCTTGCGCCCGGCCGAGGCCAGGGCCAGGGCCAGGGCCGCTGCCACCGTGGTCTTGCCGGTACCGCCCTTGCCGGTGACCACGTGCAGTCGCACGCCGTCCCAGTCGGTATCCCTCGTGGTCATGCCGTTGCTGCCTCCGGGTTGTTCCTCCCACGGAGGCTATCTCGGCCGCAATACCTTATGGTTCGGTGGCCGCCGCTAGCATGCGATGCTTTTGTTACTACGCTGGGTGTCTAGGAGCTGGGGGTCTAGGAAGAGAGGTGGTCCCGGTGGGTGCAGTTGTTGCTGTCATCGTGATCCTGGTCATACTTGGGCTCATCGCGGCCTCGCGCTCGTTCAAAGTGGTGCAGCAGTACGAGAAGGGCATCATCTACCGGTTCGGGCAGGTCCTGCCCGAGATACGCGGTCCGGGGCTGCACGCGATCCGTCCGGTCGGCGACCGGATGGCCAAGGTCAACATGCAGATCGTCGCCATGGCGGTGCCCGCGCAGGAGGGCATCACCCGGGACAACGTGAGCGTCCGGGTGGACGCGGTGGTGTACTTCCGCGTGGTGGACCCGATCAAGGCCACCGTGAACGTGCAGAACTACATGTTCGCCATCTCCCAGCAGGCGCAGACCTCGTTGCGGTCGATCATCGGCCAGTCCGAGATGGACCAGCTGCTGGCCGAGCGGGAGACGGTGAACCGGGAACTGCGCCGGATCATCGACGAGCCTACCGAGGGCCCGTGGGGCATCCGGGTCGAGCGGGTGGAAATCAAGGACGTGTCGCTGCCCGAGGGCATGAAGCGTTCCATGTCCCGGCAGGCCGAGGCCGAGCGGGAGCGGCGCGCCAGGATCATCACCGCGGACGGTGAGTACCAGGCGTCCAANNCTGCTGCAGACCGTGGTCGAGGTCGCGGGCGAGAAGAACAGCACGCTGGTCATGCCGGTGCCGGTCGAGCTGCTCAGGTTCTTCGAGAAGATGGCGCCAGGTCCGGCCGCTCCCGAGTCCGAGCCGATCAGCGACCTCGGTGACCTGGGCGACGCGGAAGTAGCGGCGGCTGAGGCGGCGATCTCGAACGTGAAGGTGCCCGAGCTCGAGGAATCATCCATCCCCCCGGTGCCCGAGGTGCCGGACGTACCCGAGGTCGCGCAGGCTCCTGGGATACGAGAGGTAACTGCCCCGGATCTGGCCGAGCCCGATTTGACCAGGCCCGATTTGACCAGTGGAGACCTGGCGTAAGGTCAGTCCATGCCAAAGTGGGAGTACGCGACCGTGCCGTTGCTCGTGCATGCGACCAAGCAGATCCTCGACAACTGGGGTGACGACGGGTGGGAGCTGGTCACGGTGATACCAGGCCCCAACTCCGAGCAGCTGGTCGCCTACCTGAAAAGGGAAAAACCGTGACCACGCCGGCCCAGCGGCTGGCCGAGCTCGGGTTGACGCTGCCGCCGGTGGTGGCTCCGGTCGCCGCCTACGTGCCCGCGGTGCGTACCGGCGCGTTCGTGTACACCTCCGGGCAGCTGCCGATGGTGGACGGCAAGCTGCCCGCCACCGGCAAGGTCGGCGCTGAGGTCAGCGGGACGGACGCGGCCGATCTGGCCCGCACCTGCGCGCTGAACGCGCTCGCGGCCGCCGCGTCCGCCGCGGGCGGGCTCGACGCGATCGCCAGGATCGTGAAGGTCACCGGTTTCGTGGCGAGCGCGCCCGGCTTCAGCGGCCAGCCGCAGGTGGTGAACGGGGCGAGCGAGCTGCTGCTCGAGGTGTTCGGCGAGGACGGCAGGCACGCCCGCAGTGCGGTCGGGGTGGCCGAGCTGCCGCTGAACGCACCGGTCGAAGTCGAGCTGATCGCGGAAATCCGCGGTTGAGCCGCTCGCTTGAAGAAGCCGTCGGAACACAAGGCTGCTAGGAACCAGTGGTGAACGAGCCCCGGATACCCGGTGTGCGCATGAGGGTGCCGGGCAAGATCGGTGAGCGCGCCCGCGAGATCGCGGCGGGCCGGCTCACGCCCGCGGTACCCCGTGACGCCGCCACCGTCATGCTGCTCCAGGACGCCCCCGGCGTCGAGGCGTACTTGCTGCGCCGCACCGGGACGATGGATTTCGCGCCGGGCGCCAGCGTGTTCCCCGGCGGATCCGTCGACGAGGCGGACTCCGACCCGGAGATCGCATGGGCCGGGCCTGCTCCGGCCGAGGTCGCTGACCGGCTGGGCACGTCCGCCGAACGCGCCCGGGCCCTCATCTGCGCGGCGGTCAGGGAGACGTTCGAGGAGTCCGGAGTGCTGCTGGCCGGTCCCTCCCCGGCGGCCGTGGTCGACGACAGCGCCGNNTGGTTTTTCGCCGCCGCCCTGCCGCCGGGCCAGACGGCCGCGCTGGCGGCCCCCGCGGAGCTGCAGGATCAGGCGGAGAACGAAGGCCGCCCGGATCACCGGGAAGCGGACGTGGGTACCTGGCTGGGGCCGGCCGCGGCGCTCGAGGCGGCCCGGGCCGGCCAGATCAGGCTGCTGCCGCCGACCGCCGTGACCCTGGACGAGCTCGCGGAGCACGACAGCGTGGCCGGCATCCTGGCCCAGCGCCGGGTGATCACCCTGCGGCTGCCCAAGGTGATGACCGACGGGAAACAGGCTTGGCTGGCCATGCCCCACGAGCTATGAGCATCGACGGATTCCGCACTCCGCGGGCGACCTGCCTGCTCGCGCCTAACCCCTCGCCGATGACGCTGGACGGCACCAACACCTGGCTGATCGCCGAGCCGGGCTCGCCGTCCGTCGTCGTCATCGACCCCGGGCCCGATGATGAGGACCACCTCCGCCGGGTGCACGCCGAGGCGGTCGCGGGCGACCGGCGGGTAGCCAGGATCGTGCTCACGCACGGCCACCTGGATCATTCCGCGGGGGCGGCCCGGCTCGCCGAGCTGACCGGCGCTCCGGTGCAGGCCGCCGACCCGGCGCGCCGGCTCGGACCGGAAGGGCTCGCGGACGGCGACGTGATCACGGCGGCGGGCTGTGAGCTGCGGGTGGTCGCGGCCCCCGGGCACTCCGCGGACTCGGTGTGCCTGCTGCTGGCCGCCGATGACGCCCTGTTCACCGGTGATACCGTGCTCGGCCGCGGGACCACGGTCATCGCCACCGACGGAAACCTCGGCGACTACCTGCGGACGCTGGGGCAGCTGCGCGACCTGACCGAAGCCCGCCGGGTGGGCCTGCTCCTACCCGGCCACGGCCCGACGCTCGCGGATCCCCTCGGTACCCTGGACTACTACCTGACCCACCGCACGGAGCGGCTGGACCAGGTCAGGTCGGCCCTGGCGGCCGGGGCGAAGACGCCCGCCGAGATCGTGGCCATGATCTACACCGACGTCGACCCGTCCGTCTGGCCAGCCGCCGAATGGTCGGTCCAGGCCCAGCTCGATTACCTGGCTACCCTCGGGGGGACGACCCCCCCANNTTGCGCAGGCGATCGGTGTCCAGGATGAGCACGGAGCGCGCCGAGATCTGCAGCCAGCCGCGCGCCGCGAAGTCGGCCAGTGCCTTGTTGACCGTCTCCCGGGAGGCCCCGACCAGCTGAGCCAGTTCCTCCTGCGTCAGGTCGTGATGGACGTGCAGGCCATCTCGCTCCTGCTCGCCGAACCGGTCGGCCAGGTCGAGCAGGTTCTTCGCCACCCGCCCGGGCACGTCGGTGAAGACCAGGTCGGCCACCACGTCGTTGGCCCGGCGCAGCCGCCGGGCCAGTGCCTGCAGCATGTGCATGGAGACTTCCGGCCGTTCGAGCAGCCAGGGGCGCAGCGCGTCATGGGCGAGCGCCGCGACCGTCGCGTCGGTGACGGCACTCGCGGTCGAGGTCCGCGGCCGCGGGTCGAACAGCGAAAGCTCGCCGAACATCTCACCGGGCCCCAGGACGCTCCACAGGTTCTCCCGGCCGTCGACCGCCGCCCGGGTGAGCTTGATCTTGCCCTCAAGGACGACGTACAGGCGATCCCCGTCCTGTCCTTCCAGGAACAGGTGCTCGCCACGCGCGATCTTGACCTCTGACGTCTGCCGGCGGAGCGTTCGTACGCTTTCGTCGTCGAGCCCATCGAAAAGCGGTGCCCGCCTCAGCACTACTTCGGCGTCCTCCACCAGTCCTCCTTGCTGGCGCCGTGACTTCCCGGCCACCTCGGCCGGCTGGCTGGCCAGCGATAGTTTCTGAACGTGCTTTACAAGTGTGGATCATCCCAGGGGATGAAATGTGCTGGGGATCACATAACGCGCCTACCGGGCTGACAATAGCGACGAGACTAACATCACATCGATGGATACTCTAATTACGCATTGTAACCATAGGTATATGCGGCCGTGATGACACGTGGGCGCATTGGCCTGCGCGTGGTGCTGGCTGGCGGCGTGCTCGCGGCGATCAGCCTGCCGACGGCGCCGCCGCGATGGCAGCTCGACGCCCACCTGAGCGGGCCGACCGCGGCGCAGATCGCCGCGGCGGAAAATCAGGTCAGGCAGCAGCAGGCGGCGCTCGGCGCGGAAAAGGGAAAGCTGTCGGCCGCCAACGCGCTGCTCGTGAAACTCCAGACGCAGGCCGAGGTACTGACCGAGCGCTACGACCAGGTGCAGGTCAATGAGCAGCGGGCCGCGTCGGCCTACAAGGTGACCGAGGCCCGGCTCCGGCAGGCCCAGCGGCAAGAGAGCAGCAGCCAGCGTCAGCTGGCCGGCCTGGCGGAGCAGGAGTTCGAGTCCGGCGGCGGCTTCGACGCGGTGACGTCCATGCTCGGCGACGCCAGCGGACCGCAGGCCTACATGAACCAGGTCGGGCTGGGCCAGGTCCTGGCCCAGTC
>PMOU01000086.1:0-652 GCA_003161205.1 Actinomycetota bacterium
CGCACCCGGTCTTGAATCTGTGCGTACGCCGAGTTCTCGCGGATGCGGCCCACCGCCCAGCGCAGGACCTCCGCGCGGCTGCCCGCGATGCCCGCGGTGATCAGCGTGTCCACGGTGGCCAGGTCGGCGGGCCCGAGCCGCGTCATGACGGGGGTAAGTTCCTCGGCCGCTTCGTCCAGTGGCTTAGCGGCCCGGCCCCCGCGTCCGATCTTCAGGACTTGACGGGGGCGCTTCTCCGCCCCGTCCGGGCTGTCAGGCTGGAACTCCACCCACGCGATGGCGCGGGGCAGTTCGTCGTTCAGCTTCTTGAGGCGCTCGCGGTTGGCTTTCTCGAAAGAACCGACGATATCCTCGTCGGCTTCCTCCCCCTCCGGCCGGTCCGGCCGCGCGAGGAAGACCCGGACCGCGACGTCTCCCGGCTCTACCGCCGGGTCATCCCCGTACTCCAGGACCTGGACCTGGCTGATTGCACCGTCAGGAAAGGCTGATCTGAGGTGCTTCTCGACACCGGTGGTTCCAGTCTTCGCCATGCCATCCCCTTTACTTACTAGCCTTGCACGTATAACACGTGTAAGCCGTAAATACACGCTAGTATGCCGCCGCCGCCTCGTCAAGTAATGCCGCGACGCCGGACGTGGCGGTCCGGGCTGCC
>PMOU01000086.1:665-9519 GCA_003161205.1 Actinomycetota bacterium
GTCAGGGCCTTGTTGGCATCGGAGCTGGCATCAGGCATTGGTTCGTCTTCCTTCGTCGCCGGACGTGGCGTGTTGAGGTGACCGTAACAGCAAGGTCGCTAGAAGTCTAGCAATCAGAGTTCGAGCTAAACTGCTGCGATGCCCGACATCTCGACCATCCGGGTGCCCGCCGACTTCGAGTCTGAGTTCCCGGGCGCCAGCCGATCAGCTAGCGAAGTCGCGGTGAACCTGGCCCGAGCTCAGATGGGGCTCATCGCCGAGATCGAACGACCCGCCCGCGAGGCGCACGGCCTGTCGGCGAGCGCGTTCCAGACCCTCGCCATCCTCGACGGCGCCGGCGAGCCACTCCCCGGGCACGTGATCGCTGAGCGGCTGCTCGTCAGCAGCGCCAGCATGACCTCGCTGATCGACACCCTCGAACGCCGCGGTCTGGTCGAACGTCACCCTCATCCCACGGACCGGCGTAAGGTCCTGATTCACCCCACTCCCGAGGCGCAGCGGATAGTCGATCAGCAGTTGCCCGCCATCCACGCGGTCATCGCCCAGGCGATCAGCACCCTGCCCGAGTCCGACCGCGAGCACCTGCTCACCTCGCTGACGACGATCCGGGCCCGGTTGAGCCTCATAGCGGGCCAGCCACTGCCGCCCGCCAAAGCCCGTCGGAGGCGCCGCGTGGAAAGTATCGACCGGTCCGCGTCATGACCGGTGATTGATCATCGAGGCGGACGTGGGGCGGGAGTTGGCGCGGGCTAGCATCGGGAGAATCAGAATTGCCGGTGCGAGGAGACTTCAGATGGCGCTCGACGAGGACGTGGTGCGGCTGGCCAAGGGCAAGAACCTGGCTACGGTGGTGACCTTGATGCCGAGCGGGCAGCCGCAGGCGCTGCTCACCTGGGTTGACGCTGACGACGAGTACGTCCTGGTCAACACCGAGCCGCAGCGGCAGCGGGCCAGGAACGTCAGCCGCGACCCGCGCATCACCGTGCTCATCCACAGCAGCGATAACGCGTACGACTGGGCTGAGGTACGAGGCCACGTGGTGGAGACCGTCACCGGTGACGAGGCCCGGAAGCACATCGACGAGCTGTCGCACAAGTACACCGGCCAGGACTACGCCGCGCCCATCGGCCCGCAGGGCCGGGTGATCCTCAAGGTCGCGCCGGACAAGATCAACACCCCGCGGTCGCTGGGCCGCTAACGCGCTAGCGCATATTCTCCGGGACGTTGAACACGTCGCAGACCGTCCGCCAGACCACCTTGGCGTCGACCCCGTCCGCGAGGGCGCGTTCGACCGTGCGCTCACCGAGGTTGCCGAACACGTAGTCCTTGGCCACGCTCTGCGCATAGACGTCGCCGAACTGCGTCCTCATCCGGTTCCAGAATTCCGTCTGCCGCACCTGGCCAGAGTACTGCGGGGCTGGCCCAGGCCGGCTCGGCGCACGAGCCCGCACCCTCCGGTACAACGGTCCGGCAACAGTCTGCCGAGACGTTTTCGCCCGATGTGTCGTTATCAAATTCGTGGGAAGGAGAAGATCACCGGCGCACCTTGCGATCTTGATCGTGCGCCGCCTGATCAGTGCGCCGGCAGAACGGGGCCGGCCATGGCGGGCAATGCGCATGATGGAGGGCGGATGGTCGCGCCGACGGGGGTAAACGAGGGACCTTCGCACGAGCCGATGGATCCTGTGCCGGCGCAAGCCGAGCCTATGCAGGCGGGACCTGCCGATACCGAACTGGGTGACGCGCCGCCAGCCGAGGCGG
This sequence comes from Actinomycetota bacterium, assembly GCA_003161205.1. Next base: position 2,427 of record PMOU01000086.1, read on the forward strand.
AACTGGAGGAGGCGCCACCAGCGGAGGCGCTGCCAGCGGAGGAACGGCCGACGCGGGATATGAGCCCGCTCGCCATCGCCGGCATTGTCCTCGGCGTCATCGTCCTGGTCGGGATCGCCGTCGGCGTGCTCGCGGTGGTCACCCATGGCTTCCATAAGAAGACGGTGGTCACGGTCACCTACCGGCCCGCGGCCGTGTTCAAGCTGCGGCCGGGCGACTGCATCAATTCGGGGTCGGACGGGCTCGCTGTCACGATCCTGTCCTGCGGGACTCCCCACGACGCGGAAGTGTTCGCCACGTTCGCGCTGCCGGCGTCGTCGCCCTGGCCCGGTGACGCGACCGCCCAGCAAGAGGCGAGCAACGGCTGCGCGAGCAGGCTCAGCGGTTACCTGAATCCAGACCTGGCCAACGCCGGCCTCGCCCAGGAGTTCGTCTACCCGAACAAGACCGCCTGGCAGGCCGGCGAGCGCACCGTTGTGTGCGAGGTCACCTCGCCCGCCGGCCAGCTCACCGGATCGGTTCATAAGCCGAGCTGAGCCCAGCGCTCGGCGCCGGGTCCAGCCACCGTCCGCCCGCCATCACCGCGCGCAGCTGGAAGTGCTCGTCGCAGACGACCAGGTCAGCTTCTAGGCCCGGCCGCAGGGCTCCGACCCGGTCATCGAGACCGAGCACCCGCGCCGGGGTGGTGCTCGCCGCGGCGGCTACCTCGGTGACCGGCAGGCCCGCGGCGATCGCCCGCCGGACCATATCGTCCATGGTGGCGGTGGAGCCGGCGATGGCGCCCGCGGCCCCGGGGTGGCCGGCCAGGCGTGCCACTCCCCCGGACACGGTCACCCGCATCGAGCCGAGCCGGTAGCTGCCATCCGGCATGCCCGCGGCCGCCATGGCGTCGGTGACCAGGACAAGCCGGCCTGGGCCGGCCGCGCGGGCCACCAGGCGGATCATGGTGCGATGCAGGTGGACGCCATCGGCGATCACCTCGCAGCTGACCTCGTCCCGGTCAAGCAGGGTACCGACGGCACCTGGCTCGCGGTGGTGCAGCGGCCGCATGCCGTTGAACAGGTGCGTCGCGTGGGTCGCGCCGGCGTCGACGGCCGCCGACGCCACCTCGGCGGTCGCGTCGGTGTGCCCGACGGCGGCGATCACCCCGGCTCGCACCGCCGCCTTGATCACCCGGGTCGCGCCGGGCAGTTCCGGTGCCAGGGTGATGACCCGCAGGTGTCCCGCACTCGCCGCCCGCAGGCGCTCGAACGCGGGCACGTCAGGAGCGATCAGGTGCCGTGGATCCTGGGCGCCGCACCTGGCCGCGGCAAGGAACGGTCCCTCCAGGTGCAGGCCAGCCAGGACGCCGTCGGCGGCCAGGCTGGCCAGCAGCGCGGCCCGGGCCTCGAGCTCGGCGAGCGGCGCGGCCACCAGGCTGGCCACGATGCTCGTGGTGCCGTGCCCGCGGTGAAACTCCGCCGCGTGCCGGGCGTCGTCGCTTGACCCTTCGGTGAAGGACGTACCGCCGCCGCCGTGGACGTGCATGTCGACGAACCCGGGAAACACCCAGTGACCGTGCAGGACGGTGACGGGCAAGTCCCCGGCCCGGGGCTGGCCGGATCCGACCGCGTCGATCACGTGCCCGGCCAGCCGGATCCAGCCTGGGCTGAGCACGCCATCCGGTGTCACCACGCGGCCGCCGGCCAGCAGGCGATCAGGGCGCGGCGTCCGGACCGAGGCCGGGATCGCTCGCATCAGGCCAGGATGACAGAGCGCGCCAGGGCTCGCGGCTGGTCCGGGTCGATGCCCTTGCGCTCGGCGAGGGCCACGCTGAGCCGCTGCGCGCCGATCAGCCCGGCGAGCGGGTCACCGGCCGAAGCGATCACGGTGGCCCCGGTGCGCCTGGCGTCCGCCAGCAGGTCCGAGGGCACCTCGCCGAGGGCCCACACCACGGTGCTGTCGTCGCTGACGCTGATCGGGCCGTGCCGGTATTCCATCGCCGGGTAGGACTCGGCCCAGGTGCGCGAGGCCTCGCGCAGCTTCAGGGCCGCCTCGTCGGCCACCCCGGCCGCCCAGCCGCAGGCGAGGAAGGTGAACTCGCTGTGCTCGGCGAGCCCGGACGGCAGCGGGCGCCCCAGTTCGCCGGCGGCCTGGCCGGGCAGCTCGCGGACATCCTCGCCGAGGTGCGCGCGGAGCAGCACGATCGAACTGGTGATAAACCGGCTCGAGACCACCGAACGTTCGGCGGCGAAGTCGAGCAGGACCACGCGATCGGCCTGCCGGGCGAGCGGCGCCTCCGGATCGGCAGTCACCGCTACCGTTCCGACGTCCCGGGGCGCCTGCCGGAGGGCGTCGAGCACCTCGGTGGTGGTGCCGGTGCGGGAGATGAACACCAGGCGGTCGTACCGCCGGGTGGCCGGCACCTCAGAGGCCGGGAAGGCGTCAGTTTCACCCTGCCCCGCGGATTCGCGCAGGGCCGCATAGCAACGCGCGACGTTGAGCGACGAGCCGCAGCCGATCGCGGCGACCCGCTCACCCGGCCGGGGCAGCGCGAGCGCGGCCGGGGCCGCCATCTCGATGGCCGTCGCCCAGCACTCCGGCTGGCTGGCGATCTCGTCGCTCAGGTGGCTCATCACTGCTCCCGCGATCACATAGTGGCGTGTTCCTGATGGAAAAAACGTCAGCGCTCCGGGCTCCGATGGTGCACAGTCGGGATTTTAGCTAGAATCATGGCTATGGAGACCTTGCCGATCACCGATGCGAAGAACAGGTTTACTGAGCTCGCGGACCGCGCCGCGGCCGAGCACGATCACTTCACCGTAACTCGTAACGGGCGTCCGCACGTCATGGTGGTCTCCGTGGCGGAATGGGATGAACTGCAGGAGACCATCGCGGTCTTGTCCGATCCGCAAACTCGAGCCGACCTGGCGGAGTCCGCCGAGGCAGCTGAGCACGGCGAGTTCACCACCGAGGAAGACATGCAGGCGATCCTCGACGCCCGTCTGGGGCGCCCGAGCGGACAATGAGCGGACGATACGCCATCTTGCTGGCACCGCCCGCGAAGAGAGCACTCGCCGACCAGCTGCCACCCGGTGTAGCGGCTGCGGCATGGGAGCTGATCAGCGGAGCGCTTGCCGCTGATCCGTGGCGAGTCGGGAAGCCCCTGCATGAGCCCTACGAGGGGCTTCATTCGGCCCGGCGGGGCACATATCGCGTCATCTACCGGATCGACGAAAGCAAGCATGCTATTGAAATTCGGTCGATCCGGCACCGTGCTGACGCTTACCGGAGCTGACCCTGCCCATCCCTTCCGATCGCGAAGATCGGCTAGCGCGAACCCGGCCGTCCCCAGAAGACAAGTCAGCCACACAGAATGTCAGTGGGCAGATGCACCATGGGAACATGACAGCAGATTCTCGCCAGCAGCCCGGCCACCGCGGGCAGGCGCACCCGGTATATCCGCCGAAATAAGATGTGTATATACGACGGGAGGCCGGCCGGTGGCTAAGACGCTCATCGATGTGGACGATGACCTGCTCGACCAGGCGCAGGCCGCGCTGGGGGCCAGGACCAAGAAGGAGACGGTGAACCGGGCGCTGGCCGAAGCCGTCGCGTCGGTCGCGCGCAAGCGTGAGGTGGAGCGGCTCGACGGCGGTGTCTACGCCGCTCTCGGCGACCCCGCGGTGATGGAACAGGCGTGGCGGTAGCCCGGTACCTGGCGGACAAAAGCGCCGTCGCGCGGTGGCACCATCCGGCGGTGCGCACGGTCCTGGCGCCGCTTGTCGAGCATGGGCTGATCGCGACCTGCGGGATTACGGAACTGGAAATGCTTTTCAGCGCACACGGCAAGGCCGACTGCGAGCAGGTCGCGGCGGACCGGCGGCACGCGTACGAGTGGCTGCCGGCCGAGGACGGTGACCTGCGGCGTGCGCTGCGCATCCAGGCTGAGCTCGCCGATCGCGGCCAGCCGCGCGCGGTGCCGTTCCCTGACCTGATCATCGCGGCTATCGCCGAGCGGCATCGCGTCTGCGTGCTGCACTATGACGGCGGCTACGAGCACGTCGCGATGATTACTGGCCAGGCCACCCGGTGGGTGGTTCCCCCGGGGAGCGTCAGATGACCGGCACCGATGCGCTGGACGGGTTCTCGCCCGCCACCCGGGCGTGGTTCGACGCGGCCTTCGCCGAGCCGACGCTGGCCCAGGCGGGCGCCTGGCGGGCGATCGGCAAGGGCGAAGACACGCTGGTCGTCGCGCCGACGGGGTCCGGCAAGACGCTCGCGGCTTTCCTGTGGGCGATCGACAAGCTGGCGGCGGTGCCGCCGCCCGCCGACCCGAAGCGGCGCTGCCGGGTCCTGTACGTCTCCCCGCTCAAGGCGCTGGCGGTGGACATCGAGCGGAACCTGCGAGCGCCGCTGACCGGGATCAGGCAGGCCGCGCAGCGGCTCGGCCTGGACGAGCCGGATATCAGCGTCGCGGTCCGCACCGGCGACACCGCCGCTGAAGAGCGCAGGAAGCTGGCCACCAAGCCGCCCGACATCCTCATCACCACGCCGGAGTCACTGTTCCTGATCCTCACCTCGCAGGCGAGGGAAACCCTGCGTGGAGTGGAAACGGTCATCCTCGACGAGGTGCACGCGGTGGCGGGAAACAAGCGCGGCGCGCACCTGGCGCTCTCCCTGGAGCGCCTGGACGCCCTGCGCGGCCAGGCGGAAAGCGGGACGGCGCAGGACGGGATCCGCGCGGCCCAGCGGGTCGGCTTGTCCGCGACGGTGCGGCCGGCCGAAGAGGTCGCCACGTTCCTCGGCGGCACCCGGACGGTCACCATCGTGCAGCCGCCCAGCCCCAAGCGCATCGAGCTGAAGGTCGTCGTCCCGGTCGAGGACATGACCGAGCTCGACACGGTGCCGGGCCGCGGCGCCGAGGAGGACGGCGGCGACCCGGCGCCCCGGCGCTCCATCTGGCCGCACGTCGAGGANNCGGCGGCTCGCCGAGCGCCTGTGCGGCCGGCTGAACGAGCTGGCAGCGGAGCGAGCCGAAGCGGCCGCCGACGCCGCCCTGAGCGGGGCCGGGGGGGTACGGGGGGGCGGGGAGCCCCCCCGTGAGCGGGGGGATTCGGGGGGTCGCCCCCCCGAGCCAACAGAGCAGGCGGGGGTCGGGGCAGGCGCGCCCGCGGAAGTCGCCCGCGCCCACCACGGCTCGGTGTCGCGGCAGGAGCGCGTCGACATCGAGGAGGCGCTCAAGGCCGGGCGGCTGCCTGCCGTCGTGGCGACGTCCAGCCTGGAACTGGGCATCGACATGGGCGCGGTGGATCTGGTCATCCAGGTCGAGGCGCCCCCTTCGGTGGCCAGCGGCCTGCAGCGGGTCGGCCGGGCCGGGCATAACGTCGGCGACGTCTCACGCGGCATCATCTTCCCTAAGTACCAGGGCGACCTGGTGCAGTCGGCCGTGGTCGCCGAGCGCATGCGGGCAGGTGAGATCGAAGAGCTGAAGATCCCGCACAACCCGCTTGACGTGCTGGCCCAGCAGATCGTCGCGATGACGGCGGTCGACGACTGGGTGGTCGACGAGCTTGAGCAGATGGTGCGCAAGGCCGCCCCGTTCGCCGGCCTGACCAGGCCCATCCTGGAAGCGGTCCTGGACATGCTGGCCGGGCGCTACCCGAGCGAGGAGTTCGCGGGCCTGCGGCCGCGCATCATCTGGGACCGGGTGGCCGGGACCGTCAGGGCCAGGCCGGGGGCGCAGCGGCTCGCCGTCACCAACGGCGGGACCATCCCCGACCGCGGCCTGTTCGGCGTGTTCCTGGCCACCGGCAGCGGCGACTCTGACCGCCAGCCGCGGCGGGTTGGGGAACTCGACGAGGAGATGGTGTACGAATCACGGGTCGGCGACGTGTTCGTGCTCGGCGCCAGCTCATGGCGGATCGAGGACATCACCCCGGACCGCGTCCTGGTCACCCCCGCCCCCGGTCAGGCGGGCAAGCTGCCGTTCTGGCACGGCGACACCGCCGGCCGCCCGGCCGAGCTCGGCCGGGCGATCGGCGCGGCCTGCCGCGAACTGGCCGCGGCGAGCGTGCCGGACGCGACGCGCAAGCTGCGCCAAGCCGGCCTGGACGAACTGGCGGCGCGGAACCTGATCAGGTACCTCGCCGATCAGCGCGCGGCGACCGGCTACGTGCCCGATGACCGGACCCTGGTCCTCGAGCGGTTCCGCGACGAGCTCGGNNGACGACGGGATCATCATCCGGGTCCCCGACTCCGACGAGCCGCCGCCGAGCGGGATCGCGCTGCTCGATCCCGACGAGATCGGCGACCTCATCACGGCCGAGGTCGGCGCGAGCGCGTTGTTCGCGTCCAGGTTCCGCGAATGCGCCAGCCGGGCGCTGCTGCTGCCCCGCCGTCAGCCCGGGCGCCGCACGCCGCTGTGGCAGCAGCGGCAGCGCTCCGCGCAGCTGCTCGAGGTGGCGAGCCGGTACCCGGCGTTCCCGATCGTGCTGGAGACGGTCCGGGAATGCCTGCGGGACGTCTTCGACGTGCCGGCCCTGACCGGGCTGCTTCGGGATATCGCCGCCCGCCGGATCAGGATCGTGGAAGTAGAGACAGCCACCCCGAGCCCGTTCGGTAAATCCCTGCTTTTCCGGTACGTCGGGGCGTTCATGTACGAGGGTGACGCGCCGCTCGCCGAACGCCGCGCGCAGGCCCTGTCGCTTGATCCGGCCCTGCTGGCCGAACTGCTCGGCCAGGACGGGCTGCGTGAGCTGCTCGACCCCGCCGTCATCGCCGAGGTCGAACGCGACCTGCAGCACCTGTCGGCGTCCCGCCGCTGCCGCGACGTGGAGGGCGTCGCCGACCTGCTGCGCACCGCCGGGCCGCTGACGCCGCAGGAGGTGGCGCAGCGGTGCGAGGACGCCGGAGCCGCGGATGACTGGCTCAGCGAACTGTCGGTGGCCCGCCGCGCCATCGGCGTGCGGGTCGCGGGGCAGCCGATGTGGGCCGCGATCGAGGACGCGGGCAGGCTGCGGGACGCACTCGGGGTGCCGCTGCCGCTGGGGATCCCCGAGGCTTTCACCGAACCGGTCGCTGACCCGCTGGGCGACCTGGTGGCCAGGTACGC
>PMOU01000086.1:9562-10281 GCA_003161205.1 Actinomycetota bacterium
CAGGAGGCGGGGAACGGCCCCGCGGCGAGAGGTACCGAGTGGTGTGACGCCGAGGTCCTGCGGCTGCTGCGGCGCAGATGCCTGGCCCGGCTCCGCAAGGAAGCCGAGCCGGTGCCGCCCGAGGTGCTGGCCCGGTTCCTGCCCGCCTGGCACGGGATCGGCGCGGCCGCGGCCGGCCCGGCCCGGCGGCGGGCCGACGCGGGGGCGGTGCTTGAGGTCGTCGAGCGGCTGGCCGGGGTGCCGGTGCCGGCGTCCGCGCTGGAGACGCTGGTGCTGCCCGGGCGGGTGCCCGGCTACTCCCCCGCCCTGATCGATGAGCTGACCTCGGCCGGCGAGATCGTCTGGTCCGGCGCCGGAGGGCTGCCCGGCGGGGACGGCTGGCTGGTGCTCGCGCCCGCCGACGGAGCGCCGCTGCTGCTGCCCGAGCCGGGCGAGGTGACCATGACGCCAGTGCACTCGGCCGTGCTCGAGGTGCTCAGCGGGGGCGGCGCCCTGTTCTTCCGCATGCTCAGCGACCGGGTCGCGGCGGTGCTCGGGAACCAGCCGCCCAGCCCGGTCCAGGCCGACGATAGCGAGGTCGCGGCCGCGATCTGGGACCTGGTCTGGGCCGGGCTTCTCACCAACGACACGCTCGCCCCGCTCCGGCTAGTCCTCGGCGGCCAGCAGCGCCGGGCCGCCGCACCGGCCCGGCCCGCGCCGCGCCCGCGGCCCGGGCGCAG
>PMOU01000086.1:10348-10520 GCA_003161205.1 Actinomycetota bacterium
CGCTCGCGCTGACGCTGCTGGAACGGCACGGCGTGCTGACCAGGGGCGCAGTGGCCGCCGAGCGGATCACGGGCGGCTTCGCCGCGGTGTACCCGGTGCTGCGCGCGATGGAGGAGGCCGGCCAGTGCCGGCGCGGCTACTTCGTCGAAGGCCTGGGCGGGGCGCAGTTCGC
>PMOU01000605.1 GCA_003161205.1 Actinomycetota bacterium
AGGTGGAACAGGCTGCCCGCCGATGCGCGCACGCACTTGCCGTTATACGGGTCGACAGAGGCATCGGCGAAGATAACGGCATGAGCGCCCGCCGCGTCGGCGGTGCGCAGAACCGTGCCCGCGTTGCCTGGATCGCGGACGTTCGCCAGCAAGGTGACGAGCGACAGCGCGGAAGTGCTCCGGCTCAGCTCGGCGAGCGGGACGTCGATGAAGCCGCATACCGCCAGTAGCCCCTGCGGGGTCACCGTCTGGGCCAGCTCGTCCATGATCTCACCGCTGACGACGTGCACCGGGATGCCCGCGCCGGCGATCGCGGTGACGAGATCGGCGTGGCGGCTCCGCGCGGGCACCGTCACGAACAGGTCGCTCAGCCGGGCGCCGTAGCGATACGCCTCCGCCACCGCTTGCGGGCCTTCGGCGAGGAAGGCCCGCTCACGCTGGCGGAAAGCACGTTTCATCAGGCGCCGCGCGGCCTTGAGCCGCGGTGAATGGGCGCCCGCATAACCGAGGTCAGGTGATGCGGTCACCCGCCCAACTCCTAAGCGGCCGCTGACCCCGAGGCGTCGGGGAGCGCTTTCTTCGCCACCTCGACCAGGGCCGAGAAGGCNNGTCATGCCGTTGGCCCGGGCCGCGGCGTTAATCCGCTGAATCCAGAGCCGGCGGAAATTGCCCTTGCGATCCTTGCGGTCGCGATAGGCGTAGGTCATCGAGTGGAGGACCTGCTCCTTGGCCTTGCGGTACAGCCGTGACCGCTGGCCCCGGTAGCCGCTAGCCCGCTCAAGGGTAACCTTGCGCTTCTTGTGGGCGTTTGTCGCCCGCTTCACGCGTGCCATTGTTGTGTCTCCCTAACGCGGGCCGGGCTACTTGCCCAGCAGCTTCTTGATCTCCTTGACGTCGCTGGGCGCGACCGTCACTTCCCCGGCGAGCCGCCGCGTCAGGCGGGACGACTTGTGCTCGAACAGGTGGCCTCGGTTGGCGCGGCGGCGCACGATCTTGCCAGTGCCGGTCAGCCGGAACCGCTTCGCGGTACCGCTGTGTGTCTTCATCTTCGGCATGGTGGCCGTCGTCTCCATTCGTGTACCTGCCGCCCGGTACCAACGGTAAGGGCGGCAGCTCGTCCATCTTCGTCACGGCGCGCTTCGCCATGACGCTCCCTCACGGCACTGGTCCGCGAGAGCACTAACAGCACAACACTCACTACCCCCGGCGCTTACCGCCCGGGGCTCGTGACCACCGGATATCGCTACCGGCTAGGCCGGACCCGGTACTGCGGCCTCGTCTGCGACAGGCTCGCTGTCCGCAGGCTCCGGAGCCTCCTGGGGTGCCGCATCGGCGGCGCGCGGAACCGGCACGGACCGGTTGTTCGGCGAGGCTGGGGTCGGATGGGCCCTGGTCGCTTCGCTCTTCTTCCGGTGCGGGCCGATCACCATGATCATGTTCCGCCCGTCCTGCTTGGGCGCCGACTCCACGAAACCGAGTTCTTCGACGTCTCCGGCGAGACGCTGAAGCAGACGGAAGCCAAGTTCAGGACGCGACTGCTCACGTCCCCTGAACATAATCGTCACCTTGACCTTGTCGCCCGCCTTCAGGAACCGCTCGACGTGGCCCTTCTTGGTGCCGTAGTCGTGCGGATCGATCTTCGGGCGGAGCTTGATCTCCTTGACGATCGTCTGCGTCTGGTTCTTGCGTGACTCCCGGGCCTTGACCGCGGACTCGTACTTGAACTTGCCGTANNAGCTTGCAGACCGGGGGCCGCGCCGTGGGGGCGACCTCGACCAGGTCGAGATCGGCTTCCTGTGCCAGCTTGAGCGCGTCGTTGACCGAGACAATCCCGATCTGTTCCCCCTTCGGCCCTACCAGCCGGACTTCGGGAGAACGGATGCGCTCGTTGATACGTGCTTCGGTGCTGATGTGACCTCCTGAGCCTCACCTTCGCCACCGGTGGTTCCGGTGGCGACATGACCATCGTGCCCGGGAGTTCTTGCGCGCGGCGGGGACGCCGCGCACGAGAAAAGCCCCGCGAGCGATGCGCGCCGCGGGGCAACCACAACAGCGGCGCCCTCCCTGAAACGGGATTGCGCCGTCCCAGCCGTTACCCGGTACCGTACGTGCTCTCACACGTACCCGGGACGTCTGGCCAGACCCGCCTGCCTTAGTAGGCCGACCGGGTGGGAGGTGGTCCTCCGCTTTGCGCGCCCGGTAGTACCGGGCCGTTGGCAACCAACACTAACAGCATTGAACGGTAAAGCGGTATTCCCTAGTTGAGCACCCGCCTGGTGAAGGTACGGGTGCCTAGGTAGCTGAAGACCGCGGTGCCGCCGACAAGCGCAAGCAGCACGCCCCACATCGGCATATGCCCGAGCGAGGGGGTAAGCACGGCACGCAGTCCCTCCGACATGTACACCATGGGGTTGATCAGCACCGCGAGCTGCAGCCAGCGGATGTGGTGCAGTGCCGACCAGGGATAGTAGACGCAGCCCAGCATGGTGGCAGGCAGCAGGATAACGGCGAACAGCATCTGCATTTTGCGTGGATCCATGATCGTGCCGAGGAGCAGCCCGAGCGAGGACGTGAGCAAGGAGGCGGCGACCAGGATGAGCGCGAACAGAGCCCAGTTGGTCACGTGCACGTGCGGTGCCTGACCCGCCGCGTGGACGAGCAAGACGATCGGGAACACGATGCACGCGCCGATGAACGACTGGACCGCACCGGCGACGATCTTCTGTATCGCCAGCACCCGGATCGGAACCGGAGCGAGCGCCCGGTCCTCGATCGTGCGCTGCCACGAGAACTCCATCACCAGCGGGAACGTCACGGCCATGATGCCCTGCATGAGCAGCATGGAGGCCATCAGGCCAGGCACGAGAATGGTGGCGAAGTTAACCTTGCCGGAGGCCGCCGCTCCCCCGCCGAGATTGAAGCCTCCGCCGATCTTCGGGAACACGTAGGCGAAGACGAAGACGAACAGCAGCGGCTGCATGACGGCCCGGGTGAAGGTGGCGATGGCATTGCGCCGCAACACCCGGAACTCCCTGGCCATCATCGCGTTGAACGTCTTGATCAGGGTGGGCCGCGGCTCGGGTGCCCCCGCAATCAGCGCGGCAATCTGTGCTGGCCCGGGGGGACGACCCCCCGGATCCCCCCGCTCCTGGGGGGACCCATCCCCCCAGACCCCCCTTGTAGTGGTGGTGGTCATTCGCGGTACTCCCGTCCAGTCAGGTTAAGGAATACGGTCTCCAGGCTCGGCTTGAGCTGGGTCGCGTCACGTACGGTCAACCCGGCGGCTGAACCTACGGTCACGAGCTCACCGAGCACGCCCTCGGGCTCGCGGGTGAACACCCGGATGTAGTCGCCGTCGGCTTCCACCTTGCTGACGCCGGGGCGATCGGCCAGTCCGGCCCGCGCGGCCATGCCGTCCGGGACCGTGTCTTCGTACCTGACCGTGATCACCGTCTCCGCGCCCGTGCCTTCCTTCAGCTCGTTCACGGTGCCCGAGGCGAGAACCTCACCGTGGTCAACCACGGCGACCTGCTCGCACAGCGCTTCGGCTTCCTCCATGTAATGCGTGGTGAGCAAGATGGTCTGCCCTTCACCGTGCAGCACGCGAAGGATGTCCCACAGATTCACCCGGGTCTGCGGGTCGAGCCCGGCGGTCGGCTCGTCGAGGAAGAGCACGTCCGGCCGGTGCACCAGGGCGCGCGCGATCAGCAGCCGCTTGGCCTGCCCGCCCGACAGATCGGTGGACATCGCCTTGCGCCGGTCCGCGAGCCCGAATGCCTCGAGCAGCTGGGTGGCGCGGCGTGAGGCCTCGCGCAGCCCCAAGCCGAAGAATCTGCTCCGGAACTCGAGATTCTCTGCCACGGTCAGCTGCATGTCGAGCGTGTTGTTCTGGGTCACCACGCCGATCCTGCGCTTCACCCCGACCGGATCGGCGACCACGTCCAGGCCCGCCACCCACGCTCGGCCGCCGGTAGGCAGAACCAGCGTGGTGAGCATGCCGATCGTGGTGGATTTACCCGCGCCGTTCGGTCCGAGCAGCCCGAAGAACTGACCGGAATTGACGCTGAGGTCGATGCCGCGCACGGCCGGAACGTCCCCGCGAGATGACTTATATGTCTTGCGCAAATCCTCGGTGCGTATCGCGAGGCCGGCTGCGTCTATCATGATGTCAACCTATGTTGACGCCACCCTGATCCGGCCCGCACCGGGCTGGCTGTACCTCACTCACGGCGCTCAGTCTCTACCCCGGTTTTTTCTATGTCAAATAGTTTGACCTCGAAGGACTTTCGCGCGCTCGGTAGCACTTCGTGCG
>PMOU01000495.1 GCA_003161205.1 Actinomycetota bacterium
ACCGCGCAGTTCGAGCACACCATCCTGGTCACCGACGACGGCTACGAGATCCTCACCCTGCCGTAGGTGCTGGGACGTGGTGGCCGGAGGCGGCACGGGCGTGCAGGCTGATGGAGTAGCCCGCGCCCTGGCCGCGCAGCCAGTGCCGCTGGCCGTGCACCCGCAGCGGGCCGGGACGCAAAATCGCGCTGGCATGATCGCCCTCGATCGCCTCGCCCGCGATCATCGTCACCACATCGCAGTCGCAGGACTGGCCGCTATGGCCGGGCGGCAGGACCAGCAGCCAGGCCTGATACGACGGATGCTCCTCAACGCTGATCCTGATCGGACGATCCCGGTCAAACCGGACCTGGCCCCACCAGCGCTCCGGGTTGGCGGCGATGATCCGCAGCTGGCGGGCCAGCGTGCCGAGCGTCAGCCGGGCAGCAGCGGTCTCCTGCGGGGCGGCCGTCTGCGGCGTCTGCGGCAGCACCAGCAGGGCGGTTTCCGCGAGCCTGGCGATCTCCGGGGCGACGGACATGTCTACGGTCAACGGACGTTCCTTCGTGTGCGGATTCTGGCGGGCAGGCCCGGAGCGGGCGGCCCAGACAACGGTCAGCTGGGGTCGTTGTCAGCAACAACACGAAGGACAGAGCACGCACGTCATCGTCGCGGCGACACCTGAAGGGTCACTGTGACGACGGACCACGCGGCCTGGCATGGGAGTTAGCTTACACGGCGAGTAACCAGACGTCGCCGCGTTGGCGTATCAATCTCAATGGTTACCTTCGAGGTGCTGGATCGCGGACCGCGCCGATTCCGCCGTGACGCCGTCGGTGGCCCACGCGGCGGCACACAGCGCGCGCAGGCCGTCGATGCGCTCCCCGCCGCCGGACAGCTCCAGCTGGTCTCCGTGCGCGCTGGCCGTCCAGTCCCCGCAGCTGAACTTGCCATCGGCGCTGGTGACCTCGGGATGCGGCGCGAGCAGGCCGGCCAGGTCCTCGGCCAGGTAGGTGGGACGCTGCGACGGCGGCGCGAGCACGGCTTCGGCCGGCCCGGACACGCCGGTCAGCACGAGCATGCTGTCCGCACCGACCCGGTGCGCTCCCTCGATGTCGGTGTCCAGCCGGTCTCCGACGACGAGCGGATGCTTGGCACCGGTCCGCAGCACGGACTCCCGGTGCAGGGGCGGCTCGGGCTTGCCCGCCACCAGGGGCTGCACGCCGGTCGCAGTCGCCACCACCTGGACGAGCGCCCCGTTGCCGGGCTGGCGGCCCCGCTTGCTGGGCAGCGTGAGATCACCGTTGGACGCGACGAACAGGGCGCCCGCGGCGACCGCGAGGCCGCCTTCGGCCAGCATGGAGTAGCTGATATCGGGCGAATAACCCTGGACCACGGCCTGCGGGGAGTCCAGGGCGGTACTCACCGGCCGCAGGCCGCGTTCCCGCAACGCCATCCGCAGGCCGCTGCCGCCGATGACCAGGACCGGGGCACCGGCCGGAAGACGCTCAGCGAGCAGGCGGGCGGCGGCCTGAGCAGAGGTCACCACGTCCTGCGCGGTGGCCGGGGCGCCGAAACTCGTCAGCAGCGCGGCGATGGCAGCCGGCGTCCGGAAGGCATTGTTGGTCACGTAAGCCAGCCGCATGCCCGCCGCGGCGGCCTTGCGCAGCGCCTCGGCCGCGCCGGGAATGGCGGTGCCGCCCAGGTAGACCACGCCGTCCAGGTCGAGCAGCGCGACGTCGTAGGCGGTGTCGAGGGGATCGGCGCAGCCCCGCGGCGCGTCTGGCCGGGCCGGGCTTTGTGGTGCTCCGCTGGTCATTGGGAGGATCCGCTGGTCATCCGACGCCTTTCTCGGTGCCGCCATCGGCGGGCTTACGGGCCGCTCCCCTGGCGCGCAAGGTCGCGCGCACAGAGCGCAGGGCTTCGGTGTAGTGGGTGGCGTCAGGTCGCATCGCGGTGGCAAGGGCCAGGTACTCGGCCGCGGCGGCGTGGTCGCCCATCCGGGCGAGGGCGAGTCCGAGGCCGAAGTTCGCGTAGTCGTCGGACGGGCTCGCTTCCACGATCATCCGGAAGTTGTCCGCCGCCTCCGCATACCGGCCAGCGTCGAACTGAGCCCGGGCAAGTGCTTCCCGGACGCTGCGGGATTGCGGCTCAGCGGCCGAAGCGCGTTGCAAAACCTGGGCCGCGGCCGCCGGGCTGCCCCGGCTTAGCAGGTCCATGCCGCGCAGGTACCACGCGTGAACATCATCTTCTGGTTCGTCGGGAAGGGCTTGGCCAGGGAAGTTTTCCTCCGGATGGGAATCCCTGCTCCCGCTTGATCCTTTTGACATGATGTGCAGACCCTTCCGTCCGACCCTGGTTCCGGTCTCGTGCTGGCACCCTTCCGCGGCATTCGTTACGCCCGTGACCGGGTGAACGGCATCGCAAACGTCACCTCACCACCGTACGACGTGATCACCGACGGAATCCTCGATCACCTGCGAGCGGCGGATCCGCACAATGTTGTCCGTCTTATCCTGCCAGGCCAAGACGCCGGCGCAAGCCAGGCCGCCGCCAGCCTGCTGCGTGAGTGGCTCTCGGCGGGCGTGCTCATCCGGGACCGGATGCCCGCGTTTTACCTGTACGAGCAGAGCGCTGACGAGCAGGGCCTTGGCGAGCAGGGCGGCGCCGGTTCGCCGTGGCTGCAGCGTGGCATCGTCGCCCTCGTCCGTCTGGGGTCACCCGAATCGGCGGCCATCTTGCCGCACGAGGGGGTCATGCCAGGCCCGGTGGCAGGCCGCCGGGAGCTGATGGAGGCGACGCAGGCCAACCTGGAACCGATCTTCCTCATCTACGACGGAGACGACGCCAGTGATGACGCGGATACCGCCACCGGTGTCATCGATCGTGTCGCGGCCGAACGCGAGCCCCTGGTGACGATCACTACCGAGGACGGCGTGACGCACCGGCTCTGGCGGCTCGGCGACCCGGGCGAACAGGCCGCGATCGCCGCCGACCTAGCCGGCCGCCGGGCCCTCATCGCCGACGGCCACCACCGTTACGCCGCCTACCTGGGCATGCAGGCCGACATGCGGGCCTCCGGGCGCGGCGCCGGGCCATGGGATTACGGGCTGGCGTTCCTCGTAGACTCCGCGGCGTACCCGCCCCGGCTCGGCGCGATCCACCGCGTGCTGCCCGGCCTTCCGCCGGAACGCGCAGCCGAGCTGGCCAAGGCCGCGTTCACCGTGGAAGACCTTCCCGCTGGCACCAGCCTGGACGACGCGGAGCGCCGGCTGGCCGCGGCCGGGCAGGAAGGGACCGCCTTCCTGCTGGCCGGCGGCGCGGGTTTCCGCCTGCTCAGCCACCCGGACCCGGTGCAGGTCGCGGCGGCGATGCCGGCCGGAGCCTCTGGTTCCTGGCGCAGGCTTGACGCGTCGGTGCTGCAGCAGCTTCTGATCGGGCACCTGTGGGGTATCGCCGACAGCGAGCACAGCGTCCTGATAGACCACGATGCGGCCGATGCGGTGCGAGCGGTTTCCGGCGACACGACGGCCGCCGGGGGGACCGCGGTGATCTCCAACCCGGTCTCCTTCGCGGACGTCATCGAGATCGCCGCGCGTGGTGAGCGGGTGCCGCGCAAATCCACGTCGTTCGGTCCCAAGCCGCGCACCGGCCTCGTCCTGCGTGCGTTCGGCCCGGGCGACAGCTAGCGCAGGCTAGCTGGCATGATCGTGGACAGCCACCTTGCTCAGACGCGGATAGCGGTCCACGCTGATACGGCGGCCGTCTGGGATGATGGAGACGTGGACGATGACATCACCGATCTGGGACACGGCGTATTCCAGATCGACACCCGGATGGCTGGGTATGGCGGGATCACGGCCGGTTACCTGATCAGGGGAGACCGGCCGTGCCTGGTGGAAACCGGGACCGCGCCGTCCGCGCCGGTGGTCCGGGACGCCCTCGAACAGCTCGGCATCGGCGCCGGCGACCTGGCCACCGTCGTGGTCACACATATCCACCTCGACCACGCGGGCGGCGCCGGCGACATCGCCGCGATGTTCCCGGCGGCCCAGATCGTCGTGCACCAGCTAGGCGCGCGGCATCTCGCCGACCCGAGCAGGCTGATGGCCAGCGCCCGGCTGGTCTACGGTGACGCCCTGGACCGGCTCTTCGGCGTGCTCGCCCCCGTGCCGGCCGACCGCATCGTCGCTCTCGAAGACACCGGGACCATCGATCTCGGCGGCGGCCGCCGGCTGGACAGCCACTACTCCCCCGGCCACGCCAAGCACCACGTCGGCCTCATCGACTCTGACAGCGGAGACCTGTACGTCGGCGATGCGGCGGGCGTGTACATCCCGGAAACCGGCGACCTGCGGCCCGCGACGCCGCCGCCGGACTTCGATCTCGACATCGCGCTCGCCTCGCTGCGTAAATTCGCCACGCTGCAGCCCACCCGCCTGCTGTTCAGCCACTACGGACCGGTNNGTGACCGCGGAGAAGTTCGACCGGGTCGGCGGCGCCGCCTCTAACGTCGGCGGCATCATGCACTGGCTGGACAAGGCGGAGCCAAGCCGTCCGTAGCCTGACCTGCTCCGCCGTTGACCCAAGCACGGCCGGCTTACTCGGGTGCGTCCTCGGGCTCCCCGGTGCCGCCCAGACCCTCAAGCTCGTCGAGATCCGCGACATCCCCGGCTTCGATCAGGTCGTCGAGGGCTCCGACTTCGGCGAGGTCGTCCAGGTCCCCGGCTTCGGCCAGGTCTTCGAACTCGATGCCGTCCAGCTCATCGAGACGTTCCGCCGCGTCCGTCTCGCCGCCGGTATCGGCCGCGGCGGCCCGGGCAAACTCGTCCCGGGCCTCCTCCGCGCGCCCGGCCGCGAGCAGCGCGTCCGCGTAGGCGTAGAAGAGCCGGGCGGACCATGGCCGCAGGCGGGAACTCGTCAGCTCGGGGACCTGCAGGGCCAGCACAGCGGCATCACCCAGCCCCTGGTCCCGGCGGATACCCGACTCGACGATGCGCAGCTCGACCTGCATGGCCCGGCTGAGCCCGTCGGCATTCGCCTCGTGCACCAGCGCGAGCGCCCGGTCCAGGCGCCCCAGGGCCCGCTCGCAATCGGCCATGAGGGGGAGATAGTCGTCGCGTCCGGTCAGCCGCCGGGCGGCGCGAAGCTCAGACAATGCTTCCGCCCACCGGCTAGTCCGGTACGCGGCGATGCCGCATGCCTCCCTGACCACGCCGACCCGGGCTGCGAGGCGCTTGGCGGACTGGGTGTAGCCGTAGCCCTTCTCCGGGTCCGGCTCCAGCTCCGCGGCCACCAGGTACCGGGCGACGCTGTCAGCAAGGTCGTTCGGCAGGCTATTCAGCTGGGAACGTTCGTCGGGATCGAGTTGGTCGGCGCTGATCGAATCGGGCACCTGCGGACCGGACTCCCGGGGCTGATAGCCGGCAGCCGGGCCTCTAGGACCACTTCTCTCCCACGGCCGTCCGCCGGCGGGGCGTTCCTGCGTCCGGTCGCCCGCGCGGTCACGGCCCTGCCCGGGCCCGCGGTCACGGCCCCGGTCACGGCTGGCATCACGCGGGCCGGAGCCTTCCCAGGGCCGGCTGCGAGGCGGCCGGCCCGGCGCACCGTCCTGGCCGGGTCCACGGGCGGGCCGGCCAGCGGCGGAATCCGGTCGCGCGCCTCGGCCACGAGCCGCGCCACGATCGCCGGCGCCCGGACGGTCGGCACTCGACCGGCCTGCACTCGACCGGCCAGAGCTCGAGCGGTCTGCGCTTGGTCCACTTGCACTGGACCTGGCGCGCGGGGGGTAGGCATCTCCCCGGTCGCGGCTGCTTTCGGTGCGGTGCGTCCCGGCGGCGGCTGACGGGCGGTCTTGACCCTCTGCCCGGCGAGCACTGTAGCCGGAAGGCGAAGTTCTGTCATCGCGCCGCTCGTCGCGCTCGGGCGTCCGGTCGCGTGAGCCGCCGCCTTCGGAGCTCCAACGGGATCCGGCCGCCGAAGCACCGCTGGCTGGCCTAGATCTGTCCTGGGTCTTCGGACGGTCGCGGAAGGAGCCGCCGGTCCTGGGCGCGCTCCGCGAATCGCCGCTGTCCGAAGCTGCCCGGCCTCGGTCACCCGCGGTCGGCCGCGAGCCGCCGCGGAACTCGCCGGTGGAAGTCCTCGCCGGAGGGCGGGACCTACCAGCCGCCGGGGGTTTCCGGGGCCTGTCGGACGCGTTGGCCCGGCTGCTCCAGAAGTCATCTTCGGCGGACGTTCTCGGGGCATTGCGGGAGGCGCCGGAGCGCGGCCCGCGAGGCGCTGAGCCTTCCCGTGCCGGGCCAGCCGTCCGTGCGGTCCCACGCGGGCCTTCGCCAGCTCGCGGGCTGGTATCGCGGCGCACCGGGGCGCCCGGGGATGTGCTGCGCGGGCGGCCGCTGCCGCTGGTGCTTTCGGCGGGTGCACGGGTAGCGCGTTTGGGTCCTTCACCCGACCTGGGGGCATCGCTACGACCGGTTCGCGCGTCCTGGCCACGGGAGGCCGGCTTGCCCCGGGCGTAGCCCGCCGACCCGCTCGCTCCGCCGGTCTTGCCAGCGCTCGGCGTCCGCGCGCCAGGCTTCCGGCCGCCCGCGCGGCCGCCACTTGTCGCCCGACCCTTCGGCGCTCCGGGTCCATCCGCCACGCTAACCAGCCTCCAGCTTTTAACAATACCCAGACAAGAGAAGAGGGTCGCTCAACCACCGCAGTGGGAACGACCCTCTTCAAACATGTCCGGCGGCGTCCTACTCTNNCGCAGTACCATCGGCGCTGAAGAGCTTAACTTCCGGGTTCGGAATGGGACCGGGTGTTTCCCCTTCGCTATAACCGCCGAAACTCTATTGAGATGTCACCGGCCCGAGGGCCTGCAGCGACCGTATCTCGGGAACCGCACAGTGGACGCGAAACAAGAATATGGAGTAGAAGCTAAGCCGCTCGGCCTATTAGTACCGGTCAGCTACACACGTTGCCGTGTTTCCACCTCCGGCCTATCAACCCAGTAGTCTGGCTGGGGGCCTTACCTGGTTAACCCAGAGAGAGACCTCATCTTGAGGCGAGCTTCCCGCTTAGATGCTTTCAGCGGTTATCCCTTCCGAACGTAGCCAACCAGCCGTGCTCTTGGCAGAACAACTGGCA
>PMOU01000441.1 GCA_003161205.1 Actinomycetota bacterium
GCCGGCGACAGCGTGTACTTGACGAACGCGGTCGCGGCCGGGGTCGGCGTGCCGATGATGGTGATGTCGATGACCTGCGGCGAGCCGGACTTGGTCTTGCCGTTGTTGAGCTTGATCGTCGCCTTGGCGTACGCCGTGGCGCTGCCCTGGCTGCTGAGGTTGATAGCGGTGGGCAGCGGAATGTAGTCCAGGTGCAGCTCGATCGCCTGGGTAATGAAGGCACTTGACGCGTCCAGCTGGCCGGACTGCAGCGTGGAATCCAGCGAGGACTCGGCGTAGAGCTCCGACGACTTGGCCGAGGCGAGCGGGCCGCCGAGGANNTGAGGCCGGGGGTCTCCAGCAGGGTGAACAGGCCCGAGAGCGGCTTGCTGCCGTCGGCGTAGGCCTTGAACTGGCTGGCGTACTTGCTCTTGGGGTTGTACGCGATGACCATCGAGGTACCCGCGTACGGGATGTACCAGGTCGTGTACTTGGGCTCAAGCGGGGTGATGTTGTCGCCCCCGACGCTCTCGAAGACGTTCGGGCTGATCTCGCCGGATGCGATATCCGTCTCCAGGTCGCCGGAGGCTCCGGCGCGCCCGGTGAACGAGTAGCCAGTCGCCGTCTTGAAGGCGGGATCGGTGACATTAGCGTTGAGATACTCAAGGGAGGATGCGTAGGCGATGCTGACCGAGCCGGACACCTTAGGCGTGCTCGATGAGCTGGCGGTCGGTGAGCCTGAGGTCGATGCCGAACCTGACGACGAGCTGCTGCATCCAGCGGCCAGGCCAGTGCAAGCTATAGCAAGCAGAGCGACGACCGGCGCTCTTTTCTTGGCGAAGACAGAGATCATCCACCGAACACTGCCACCGATGGTTGCGTCGCGCAAGCAGCTGAGACACGACTGGGACCGGCTAGGAGCCATCTATTTACCAAACGGGACGGCGCGCGTGCGATTACTCCCCTGTCACCCGCCCCCGGGCGTCGCTGACCTGCCTCGCGCCTGGCTCGCCCGATCTGCTAAGTGTTGTGTAGCCACTCGAGGAAGAGAGACCAGACCATGTCCCGCAGAACCAGCCCGCCGTTCCGAGCCGACCACGTCGGCAGCCTGCTGCGCCCGCCGCGGCTCCTTCAGGCGCGCGACGACTTCGCCGCCGGCCGGATCACCGCTGCGGAGCTGCGGGCGGTCGAGGACGAAGAGATCGCCGGGGCCGTCCGCATGCAGGAGGAAGTGGGGCTGCAGTCGGCCACCGACGGGGAATTCCGCCGGGCCTCGTGGCACATGGACTTCATCTACTCCCTCGGCGGGATTTCCAAGGCGCCGGGCAACCTGGCGGTGAAGTTCGTCAACCCCTCGGGAAGCATCGAGTACACCCCGGCCGCACTGCACGTGGGCAGCAAGGTCAAGCTGGAGCAGACCATCTTCGGTGACGACTTCAAGTTCCTGAAGTCCCAGGTGACGACGGCGGTGCCCAAGCAGACCATCCCGTCACCGAACATGGTGCACTACCGGGGCGGCCCGGCCATGCTCGATCCCGATGTCTACCCGGACCTGGAAGGCTTCTGGGCCGATCTGGCCGCGGCCTACTCTGATGAGGTCCAGCGGCTGGGGGACCTGGGCTGCACCTACCTGCAGTTCGACGACACCTCCCTGGCGTACCTGAACGATCCGGCGCAGCGCGCCGAGATCAGCGAACGCGGCGAGGACGCCGAGCACATGCATCTGCGCTACATCAAGCAGATCAACGCGGCGGTCAAGGACAAGCCGGCCGGGATGGCGATCACCACGCACCTGTGCCGGGGCAACTTCCGGTCTTCCTGGGCCGCCTCCGGCGGCTACGACTTCGTGGCCGAAGCCCTTTTTTCAGAACTGAACGTGGACGGCTTCTTCCTCGAGTACGACGACGAACGGTCCGGGGGTTTCGAGCCGCTGAGGTTCGTGCCCAAGGGCAAGATGGTCGTGCTCGGCCTGGTCACCACCAAGCGCCCGGAGCTTGAATCTGCCGATGATCTCAAGCGGCGCATCGACGAGGCCGCCAAGTACGTGCCGCTTGACCAGATCTGCCTCTCCGGGCAGTGCGGATTTTCCTCGACCGTGGAGGGCAATGCCCTGACCTACGAGCAGCAGGTCGCCAAGCTTCGCCTGATCGTCGAAACCGCCCGCAGCATCTGGGGATAACAAGCGTCTGGGGATAACGACAGGCGCCGCTAGCGCGGTCGCCTTCCCTCAGGCTCGCAAGAGACAGTCTGACTAGATGAGTTTGCGCGGCGCCCTGTTGCTTGGGCGCCGCGCAAACTGACCGGTGGGCCTGCTTAAAAGTAATGCCGGCGACCGCCAACGGCGTGGCCGAGCATGCCAAGCAGCGCGGCGATCAGGCCGAGCACCACGACGATGATCCCGATCGTCCAGACGATCGCGATTTTGGCCACGAAGCCAATAATGAGCAGGATGATTCCGAGGATGATCATGCGATTTCTCCTAGCCGCAAGTAGCGAACCTTTTCTTCCGCCGATGCCGTCAGATGGCCTTTCCGACGCAGTGTCATGAGGCGATGACTCGCATCGGCATCGTTGACAACCGCGGGGCTCTGGGCGGCCTGGGTACTACGCCCTCTACACTGCCGCGGATTGCGTCAGGCAAACCTGACGGCCACGACAACTTTGCGCTGACAGCCGCCGAGCGCGACCTACCGGGATCCGTCTGCCTGGCGGACCGCACCGTGCACCAGCTCGGCGGAGACGATCGCCAGCTTGCGGCGCTCAGACCGCGCCTGGGCCCGAAGCTGCTGGTAGGCGGCATGGGCAGAAATGCCCTGCCGGCCGATGAGGACGCCCTTGGCCTGCTCGATGATGGCCCGGGAGTTCAGCGCTGACTGCAGCTGCCCGGCCAGCTCGGTCTGCTGCTCGCCCATCAGCATGGTGGCGATGAGCAGCGCGGCCAGATCAGTAAACGCCAGCAGCGCGAGTTCGGCCTCGGCCGACCAGGGACGGCGCTGTTCCGACATCACCGCGACCACACCCACCGCGTCCTGGTTGTAAGGGATGGGACTGGCGAGCACGGCCCGGACGCCGCGGGCGACCGCGTGCTTGCTGAACGACGGCCAGCGCATCTCCTCGGAGAGATCCTCGGCCCGCACGAGTTGCTTGTCTTCGAAGGCCGCGATGCACGGGCCCTCCCGGTGGCGTATCTGAAGCTCCTCGAGGTGTCCCATCCGGGTGTCAGACACCGCGGCGTTCAGCAGGTGGTGGTCGGCATTGGCGAGCATCAGGCCGGCGCCGTCGACAGAGAAGATCGTGTGAGTGGTCTGAACGATCTCGTGCATCGCATCTTCGACCCGCATCTCACCGAAGCGCAGACGGCCAAGCTCGTTCAGCGCGTGACGTACATCCTGCATCGAGACGCTCATCTGCCCGCTCCCGGAACTGTTGCTTGGCCTTCGTGAGGAGCCGGTCGGGATACTACCCATGAGTCACCCTTCAATCTCACAGTTAGCGTCGAGACCGGTGAGCTCGAGGATCCTGCGGACGCCAGGGCTCGGACGCCGGATGACCGGGCGCCGGCCGGCCGGCAGGGAGCGGCCGGTCGCGATGATCATCCGCGCGGAGCCGCAGTCAAGGAAATCGGTCCGGGCCATGTCCAGCACGAGCCGCCCAGGTTGGGCCTTCAGGATCAGCGCCAGATGCTCGGATAGGAACGGCATCGTCACCAGGTCCAGCTCGCCGCTGATGAACACGGTGGTCGTCCCGGGACCGACATCCACGTCGACCTCGACCCGTTCGACGCGTTCGGTCCGCTCGGCCCGCAGGCCACCTGAACTCATGAAGGCTCCCACTCAGCAGCGACGGCGAGAACTTCAGCCGGATGCTGTCAGAGGGCCTCTTCCTTCGACTATCCAAGAAAATGCGGGGCCAGCATCGACCTAGCGGCGGGCCGCAGGAGTCTGGGCGGCATCATGATTGACTCAAGTATGCCCCACTTTGGCCATACCGCAAGCCGACTCGCTGTGCCCCGGCGCTGAGCCCACCCGCACGTCTGACATGGTGGTGTCATGGCGTGGATTGAGCTTGAGGGTGCCGTCAACGCGCGCGACCTGGGCGGCCTGCCCACCGAGGATGGCCAGCGAACGGCGGGTGCCCGGCTGCTGCGCGCGGACAACCTGCAGGAACTGTCACCTTCGGATGTCGCCCTGCTGGTACACGACCTCGGCGTGACCACGATAGTGGATCTGCGCAGCCCCAGCGAGCTGGAATCAGAAGGCCCGGCGCCCCTGGATGCCGTGGCCACCGTGCGCCATGCGCACCACCCGGTGCTGCCCGAGCTCGGATCTCGTACCGACATGATCGCCGGGGCGCTGCTGACCAGGGCCAGCAAGGACAAGTCGCGCTATCCGGATGATCCCGTCTGCGGGCACTACCTGGGTTACCTGGAAGACCGTCCCGATCAGATCGTGGCCGCGCTGCGCAGCATCGCGCATGCGCAGGGCGCGGCGCTGGTTCACTGCGCGGCCGGCAAAGACCGGACCGGCGTGGTCGTGGCACTCGCGCTCACCGCGGCCGGCGTCCGGCCGCAAGCCGTGGTCGCCGACTACGGCTTGTCGGGGGACCGCAGCGCGGCCATCGTGGCCCGCCTGGGCAGGTCCCGGACCTACGCCAAGGACATCAGCAGCAAGCCGCCCGCATTGCACCAGGTCCGGGCGGAAACGATGGCCGCGTTCCTGGAGCAGATGGAATCCCGCTATGGCGGGGTCGTCCGGTGGCTGACCGATCACGGCTTCAGCGACGGCGACCTGCGCCTGCTGCGGGCCAAGCTCCGCGATCCCGGGGACCCGGAAACCCCGCCGGCCGATGCGGCGGGCCGCCAGTTAACCACGCCTCTTAACTGGGCCTCTTAACTGGGCCTCGGACAGGCGCTTCAGCGGGAACGGCGGGACTATCCGCAGCTCCACGTTCCTGTCGCTGGCCGCGCCCGCGAGGGCTGAGGTGTCCCAGGGGACGTTGGCGGCCAGCTCACGATGCAGGCTGGC
>PMOU01000064.1 GCA_003161205.1 Actinomycetota bacterium
GTGGCGGAGCCGTTCAGGGTCCAGGCCAGCGCCGGCTTCGCGCGCTCGAACACCAGCAGCGTGGTGACCGCGGCGCCGCCGGTGTCGGCGCGGCGCTGGGCCGACACGGCGAACCACTGCGGGTACCTGCTCTCCGCGGGCACGTAGAACTGCGGCGCGCTGTACTGGTACCTCGGCACCGCGGTTCCCGCCGTCGCGAGCGCCGTGTACTGCCCCTTCACCTGGGCCCACTGGGCGTCCGCGACGTGCGCGAGCCCGGCCGTCACGTCGCCCTGCGCCGCGGCCGCGGCGCTGTCCGTTATGTACGTGCCGTAAACGGCCTTCGCCGCGGCGATGCTCAGGTCATGCTGGACGCCGGAGGCCGTGGCCGCGGGGGCCGCCGGGGCGCAGCCCTGGACGGCCAGCACGGCCAAGACGGCCAGCGCCACCGACCCGATCGTGGTCCGGGCCCAGATCCTGCGCTTTCGGTGCGTCACGCTAAGGCAGAATACCGCGTTTGCCTGCCCGGTTCTGCGCGCACGCCGGGGTTGGGATCACGGCCCGCGCTCCTCGCGTAGGCTTGCCGGCATGGCAGGTATCGATCCCGCCGATGAGATCGCGGCACTGACGTCGAAGCTCGCCAGCATCGAGGCGGTGCTCGATCCCGGCAGCATGGCCTCCGAGGCCGCGGACCTGCGTGAGCGGGCCGCTGACCCCGGCCTGTGGGCTGACCAGGCCCGGGCGCAGCAGGTGACCCGGCGGCTGTCCTACGTGGAATCGGAGCTGGCCAAGCTGGCCGGCCTGCACCAGCGCCTCGGGGATACCCAGGTGCTGTTCGGCCTGGCCGAAAGCGAGAACGACGAGCCCACCCGGGAAGAGGCGACCCGCGAGCTCGCCCTGCTGCGCACCGAAATCGACCAGCTCGAGGTGCGGACGCTGCTAGCCGGGGAGTACGACGCCCGGGAGGCCTTGATCTCGATCAACGCCCAGGCGGGTGGCGCGGACGCGGCCGACTTCGCGGAAAACCTGATGCGGATGTACCTGCGCTGGGCGGAGCGGCACAAGTACCCGACCGAGGTGTACGACACCTCCTACGCCGAAGAGGCGGGGATCAAGTCGACCACGTTCGCGGTGAACGCGCCCTACGCCTACGGGACGCTGCGCGGCGAGCACGGCACGCACCGGATGGTCCGGATCTCCAAATACGACAACCAGGGGCGCAGGCAGACCTCGTTCGCCGGCGTCGACGTGACGCCGGTGGTGGAGCAGACCGATCACATCGACATCAGTGATGACGACATCAGGGTGGACGTGTTCCGCTCGAGCGGCCCTGGCGGCCAGGGTGTCAACACGACCGACTCGGCGGTCCGCATCACCCACCTGCCCTCCGGGATCGTGGTCTCCTGCCAGAATGAGCGCAGCCAGATCCAGAACCGCGCGTCGGCCATGGCCGTGCTGCAGTCCAAGCTGCTCGAGCGGCGGCGGGGTGAAGAGGCCGAGGAGATGGCCGCGCTGCGCGGTGACGGCGGCCGGGCGTGGGGAACCCAGATCCGCAATTACGTCCTGTACCCGTACCAGAACGTCAAGGATGTGCGGACGGGAATGGAGACGGGGAACGCGGTGGCGGTCCTGGACGGGGAGATCGACGAGTTTATCGACGCCGAAATCCGCTGGATGCGGCAGAACGGCCGCTAGGCCGCGCTTCGGCGTTTTACCGAGCTTCGGTTTTGCCGACGCGCCTTTACCGGCGGTTACCTGGCCAGATGCATGGCCAGCAGCAATAGCAGGCTCAGCACGAGGACGGCCGCGATGATCAGCTGCGGGCTGGCGCCCGAATGCTGATGCACGTGCTCCCGCGAAGCGCGACACGCCGGGCAGCGGCCTTCAGCTACTGGCCCGGCGCAATGCGCGCAGATCAGGTGTTCGCAGCTCATGGAACCCCTTCCGGCTGACCCGCGCCCCGGCACTTGCCGTGATGTAGGGCCTTAGCTGCCAGTTTCCCTCTAGACTGTTCCCTGGCTATTCCAGGTTACCCGCAAGTCGCCCCAGGTTGGCGGCGGCCGCTGCGGTCCTCGTCCCACCTACATCGATGTGATGGTCCCGTGATCAACTTCGATAACGTCACCAAGGTCTACCCGAATCAGAGCCGCCCGGCGCTCGAGAGCGTGAACATCGAGGTCACCAAAGGGGAATTCGTCTTTCTCGTCGGCCCGTCCGGGTCGGGGAAGTCGACCTTCCTGCGGCTGGTCCTGAAGGAGGAGCGGCCGTCAGACGGCAGGATCCACGTGGCCGGCCGGGACCTCGCGCGGCTCACCAACTGGAAGGTGCCTTACCTGCGACGCCGCATCGGCTGCGTGTTCCAGGACTTCCGGCTGCTGCCGAACAAGAACGTCTACCAGAATGTCGCGTTCGCCCTGGAAGTCATCGGCAAGAACCGGCGCTTCATCCGCAAGGTCGTCCCCGAGGTGATCGACCTGGTGGGCCTGGAGGGCAAGCATGACCGCATGCCCGACGAACTGTCCGGTGGCGAGCAGCAGCGGGTCGCGATGGCGCGCGCGTTCGTCAACCGGCCGATGATCCTGCTCGCCGACGAGCCGACGGGGAACATCGACCCGGCGACCTCGATCGGCATCATGAAGGTGCTCGACCGGATCAACCGGACCGGGACGACCGTCGTGATGGCCACCCACGACGCCGCCATCGTCGACTCGATGCGCAAGCGGGTCATCGAGCTTGAATACGGCAAGGTTGTCCGAGACCAATCACGCGGGGTGTACGGCCAGGCATACTGACCTGTTGTCGCCGCGCTGGTGCCACCGGGCGGTGCCGACCCGAAGAATCTAGGACTACCGAGGGATCAGCCAGCATGCGTTCACAGTTCGTCTTCTCCGAGATCTGGATCGGGCTGCGCCGAAATCTGACCATGACGATGGCGCTCATCGTGGTCGTGGCCATCAGCCTTTCCCTGCTCGGCACGGGTCTGCTGTTCGTCAAGCAGGTGGACAGGACGCGGACCTACTGGCAGGGGAAGGTCGAGCTGTCGATCTACCTGTGCATCAAGACGAGCCCGCAGCCGCAGTGCCAGCAGAACGGTCCCTCCACCGCGACCGAGCGGGCCCAGCTGCACGCCCAGCTCGTGGCCATGTCGCAGGTGCAGGACGTCTACTACGTGTCGCAGCAGCAGGCCTACACCGAGTTCCGGCAGTATTTCTCCAATGAGCCGGCCCTGGTCCAGGACACCCAGGANNCCGAGGCCGACTACAACATCGTGTCCAGCGCGGTGACCGGCGCGCAGGGGGTGGAGACCGTGGTCGACGAGATGACCATCCTGGACAAGTTCTACCGATTGCTCGACGGCGCGAGAAACGCGGTGGTCATCATCGCCCTGATCCTGATCGTGGCCGCGATCTTGCTGGTGGCCAACACGATCAGGCTGTCCGCGTTCAACCGCCGCCGGGAGACGGCCATCATGCGCCTGGTCGGCGCGTCGAACTTCTATATCCAGTTGCCGTTCCTGCTCGAAGGAACGATCGCCGGGCTGATCGGCTGGGCCATCGCGGCCGGGCTGCTGGTGGCGGTCAAGTCGCTGATGCTAGATAGCCTGGAGCAGTACTTCTCATTCAACGTGGGCTTGTCCGTCGGCGACCTGATCGAGGTGATCTTGTTCTCGATGGTCGTGGCTATCGTGTTGTGCGGTGCGACGTCGTTCCTGACACTGCGTCGCTACCTGCGGGTCTGAGTGGCGGGTGTGGTGACGGGAGAAACGTGGTGGCTCGGGAGCAGGGGCAGAAGATCATTGCCCGTAACCGCCGTGCGTTCCACGATTACCAGATCGAGGACACCTTGGAAGCGGGCCTAGTTCTGACCGGGACTGAAGTGAAGTCGCTGCGCGCGGGCCGCGCGTCCCTCGCGGATGGGTTCGCGCAGATCTCCGGCGACGAGGTGTGGCTGCACAACGTGCATATTCCTGAATACGGTCAGGGCACCTGGACCAATCACACCCCGCGACGGATCAGGAAATTGCTGTTGCACCGCAAGGAGATTGACCGCCTGGTCAGCAAGACCGCTGAACAGGGTCTGACCCTGGTCCCGCTCTCGTTGTATTTCAGGGATGGGAATGTCAAGGTGGAGCTAGGCCTCGGCCGCGGCAAGCGGACCTACGATAAGCGTCAGGACCTGGCCAAACGCGATGCGGCCAGGGAAATGGACCGGGCCCTCAAACGGCGAAGGTGACGGGCAGGCGGATCGTGTCCCCTCCTGCGAGCGAGCGCGGCGGCCACGCCAGGCCCCGTGGGCTTCTGGCGTCCCGGCAGCGTGCCGCCGGGACGCCTGCCGCCGGGACGCCTGCCGGGTCACGCGCAACCGGCCCGCCTCCTGAGTCACTCGTCGTCCCGCCCCCGCTCGGGCCCCACGATCCCGTGCCCGCGATCGAGCCCCACGATCCCGTAGCGCCGCCCGGTTCCGCGCTGCCGTCCCCGGGTTCTGTACTGCCCCCGGGTTCCGTGCTGCGCCCCGGGGCTGTGCCTCGCAGCCGGGTGCCCCGGTCACGCGCGGGCGGTAGCGCGCCCGCGAAGGCCAGGCCGGCCCGGCACGCGGCTCCCAGTGCGTCCGCCATGTCCGCCCGCAAGTCGTCGCCGGCCCGTAAGTCCCCCGCGCGCCGCCGGTCGAGGCGCTCGCGCCTCGTCATATTCGCCATCGTCGCGGTCGGCGTGCTAGCCGCCGGGCTGGCCACCGGCTTCGGCTCCGAGCCTTCCGCGGAGCCCACCGCCCAGGCGTTCCTGCTCGACTGGCAGCAGCAGCAGTACAGCGCCGCGGGCGCACTGACCATGACGTCGCCTGGCACCGTGACCACGGCGCTGCAGAACGCCTACGCTCAGGTCGACGCCACCCAGCTCTTCCTGTCGATGAACTCCGTCGTCCAGCATGGCGGCACCGCGCGGGCGGCCTTCACGGCATCGGTCAGTCTCGCCGGTGAGGAGCACGTCTGGACCTATCACGGCCAGTTCGGCCTGCGGCGGGTCAATGGTGCCTGGAAGGTCGTCTGGGCGCCGAGCGTTATCTACCCGAGCCTGGGCCAGGGTCAGCGGCTGGCGATGGTGACCCAGTTCCCGGCCCGGGCATCGGTGCTTGACGCCGCGGGCGCTCCGCTGGAGCCAGCTGCTACGGCCTACGAGGTGGGAGTGTGGCCTGACCGCCTGGCCAGCCCGGTGGCGACGGCCCGGGCCTTCGCCGCGCGCACCAAACTCCAGGCGGCTCAGGTGCTCGGCCAGATCGAGGCGGCTCCGCCGGCCGAGTTCTTCCGGCTCGCCACGCTTGACCCCGCTAGCTACGCCAGCCTGCGCACCGACCTCGGCCAGGTGCCGGGTCTGGTGGTTCAGAAGGTGTCGGAGCGGCTGTTCCAAGCCGAAGCTAACGGCCTCGTCGGCGAGGTCGGCAGTGAGGTCAATCCGGTGCTGCGGGCTGACGGCGCGTTCTACCTCCCTGGTACCACGGTCGGGCTGTCCGGGCTTGAGCAGGCCTATCAGCNNTCGTCGGTACAGGACGCAGCCATGAACGCGCTCGGCACCGTGCCTGACTCGGGCGAGATCGTGGCCGTCCAGGCATCGACCGGCCAGGTCCTGGCGGTGGCGCAGCGGCAGGCGTCCGGCGCGCTCCCGGCGGCGGGCCCGCTGGCCGCGAAGCTGGCGCCGGGTACGGCGTTTACCATCGTGTCGGCCGCCGCGCTGCTCAGCGACGGCATGACGGCATCCACCCCGAGCCCGTGCGAGAACTCCTTCACCGTGGGTGGCCAGACTTTCACCAGCGACGGGTCCGACGAGCAGAAGCCGTTCAGCGCCAATTTCGCTGACGACTGCGCCACGGCGTTCGCGGGCATGTCCGAACTCCTTTCTCCTAGCCAGTTCGACCAGGTGGTTTCGGCCTTCGGGATCGGCGCGAACTGGTCGCACCTGCACGTCCCCGTCTTCTCCGGTTCGGCCCCTTCCGCCGCCGGAGACGCCGATCTCGCCGCCGAGATGATCGGTCAGGGGAACGTACGGGAAAGCCCGCTGTCGATGGCGATGATCGCCGCCGAGGTCGATTCAGGCAGCTGGCACGCGCCGCAGTTTGTCGAGGGTGCTACCGATCCGGTCAGCAAGCCAGGAAGTGCCCTGGACCCCAGCGCCATGGCCGCGCTGCGCGGCCTCATGGGCGCCGCGGTCAGGTCAGGCGCGGCGCACGCCGCCAGCCTGCCGGGCGCGCCGGTATACGGGCAGGTCGGCCTGGTTCATTCCGGGTCAGGCTGGATGAGCTGGTTCGTCGGCTACCGCGGCGACATCGCGTTCACCGTGATCGAGTCGGGCAAAACAGCCCAGCTATCCGCCGCCGCCCTGGCCGGCGCCTTCCTCAAGACGGTCGGCACCATCTCGCCAGCTAGCAGCTGACCGCCGGCCCGCACCCCGACCNNGCACCCCGACCGCCGGCCCGCACTCGGCCGCCGGCCTAGCCGCCAGCCCGTAACCGGCCGTCTACCCGTCACGAACCCGGCGGTCACCCGCCCATCTGTGTTACGGAATGTAGCCGTCAAACACGCGACTCGCCCGTTGTTTACTATGCGTTATTGACACGTGACAACAAATTAGGTCGCTCTAAGCAACCATAGAGATACCTAGAGGCGTCCTTACTCATGACTGGGGTTGCTCGGGGGTTGCGATTCCAGTCAATGTGAGGGTCCGGGTCTCATCTCGGGGGAGACCCGGCCGCTAAGACCGGCTCCGACCCTGCCGGT
>PMOU01000136.1 GCA_003161205.1 Actinomycetota bacterium
AGGCTGTCGTCGACGAAGGTGACGCCGCCGACCGTGCCGATCGGCGTGAGCCGGCTCGGCAGGGGCTGGTAACCCGCCGCCGCGGTGCGCAGCCTGGCGTCGTCGGCGGCGCCGGGGACGCCCATGGCGACCAGGCAACGGCGGGCGATGAGCGCGTTGCGGCGGTTGTGGTGGCCGAGCAGGCCGAGCGGTTCCATCCAGTCCGACCCGGGATCGTCATCCGCGGACACCCACTCCACCCGCGGCCCGAGCAGCGCCACCCGAGCGGCGAGCAGNNAGGTGGTCCGGGTGCAGCGAGGTGACCGCGACCACGGGCGGCGTGTACGGCAGGTCGGTGGCCTGGTAGCTGGACACCTCGATGACCCAGTAGTCGAAGTCACCGGACCCGGAGACCTCGGCCGGGTCATAGGGGGAGACACCGATGTTCCCGCCGACCAGGCACCGGTAACCCAGCCCGGTGAGCAGGTGCCCGGCGACCGACGACGTGGTGCTCTTGCCCTTGGTCCCGGTCACGGCGAGGACGCGGCGCAGGTCGGCTTCGGCGAGCCACAGGCCCAGGCCGCCGACCACCGGGATGCCCAGCCCGGACAGGCGGGCCACCTCCGGCCGGTAGCGGCTCAGCCCCGGCGTCTTCACCACCACGTCGCACTGTTCCAGGGCGGCCAGGCCGCCTTCGCCGGTGGCGAGCACCGGGCGGCCGTCGGCATCGGGCGGCGCGGGAGGGCGGTCATCGACCAGGACCGGCTCCACCCCGAGCTCGAGCAGCTTGCGCAGGTTCGCGTGCCCCTCGCGGCCCAGGCCCCAGATACCGACCCGGGCGCCGGGAAGGTCGGACCAGGAGAGTTTGGCTCTGGTCATCGGTAGCCGGCCGGGATGAAGTTCCCGCCTACCGGCGCCAGCATGGCCACGGCGTCCGCCGCGTCTGGCGCGTCCGGCCAGCCGGACACCTCACCTGCCAGTTGCTGGAGCAGCGGGCTATCCGCGCGGTCGTCCCGGCGCGCGGCCAGCAGGACCGCGGCGCGGCACTCGCTGACCTCGCCGACGCACTCGAACGGCTTGGCGCCCGCGCCGAGCAGCGACCGGAACTTCCCGGCGAGACCCGGATCATCGAGCGGTTCCCCGGTCACCGCGAAGATCCGCCGCAGTGCCGCGGCCGGCAGGAACGGCGCGAGGATCAGGTCGATGAAGCAGCACTTGTCGCACTGCCCGCACCAATGGTCGAATCGGCGGGCGGGCTCGCTGTAAAAGGCCTTATTACAACTACGGAACGAGCCGTGGTACTGCTCAAGGCCCGCGAATTCCTGCCCGACCCAGAGCTCGGTCCGGTCTCGCAGCCAGGAGAAGTACTCGGGCAGCCGCGGTCCCGCGCCGGTGGCGGTGGCGGCGCTGGTGCTGNNTGGTGCTGGCGAGGACGTCGCGGAAGGCGGCCTCGAAGATGTCGCTCTTGGAGAACTGGTGGTTCACCGGGCGGCCGGCGTACTCCAGCGTCGGGACCGAGGCCGACCACTCGTTGGACATCACCACCGCGTCCCGGTCCTCGAGCACCGCGGCCAGCACCGCGATCGCGGACAGGATTCCGGTCACCGGTACGTGCCCGTTCAGGAAGCCGAGCTCGGCGGAACGCAGCAGCTGCGGATCGATCTCGCGTTCCGCGCGCACGATGGGCAGCCCGGTCACCGCGGCCGGCGCCTCGATGGCCGCGAACCGGTCGGCGGGCCGGTTCACCACGAACAGCGCGACATCCGCGAGCCGCCGCACCCGCTCCACCACCACGATCGAGTCGATCCCGCCGCCGAACGGCACCAGCGCCCGCCGATGGCCAGGCGGTTCGCCGACCGTGGGTTCGCTGGTCGTGGGTTCGCTGGCTGCCGGTTCGCTGGCTGCGGGTTCCTGAGCCTGGGCGCGGCGGGCCTCGATCCGCAGTGCGGTCAGGTCCAGGTTGTTGCGGTAGGCGAACTCGCCCAGGCCCTGCAGGTAGAACTCGCGGAGGAAGGCCAGCTCGGTCTCGGTCACAGCGGTCTCGCCGAGGTCGATGACCGGGGGCGCAGCGGTCTTGTAGTACGAGACGCCCGCCAGCAGGAACACCAGGCGGGCCGCAGCCTGGGCGGCCTCGGTCCGCCAGCGCGGGCCCGGCGCCAACGTGAAGCGCTCGGCGAACTCGCGTCCGTCCAGCTCATACCGGCAGGTCAGCGAGCCGTTCTCGGCGTCCGCGGTGAACGAGTCGTACCGGAAGACCTGGCCGCGATTCGATGGATGTGGCAACGTACCCAATCTTTTGCGCAGGGTGCCACTTTCATCGACTGCCGTGTCGCGCGGGTTCACCGGTTACCTCCGGTTCGCAGGCGGGCGATCAGGGCAAGGCGTCCGCATGGGCGGGCCGCACGGTCACTGAAGAAGTGTCCGGGGCCTGCGGGTTCAGTGGGACCTGTGGGTTTATCGGTGGTGTGGATCTGGAGGTCGGGGACGCCGGCCTCGGTGAGGACGAAGCGGTTAGCCGCCCACAGATCCAGGCGCCAGCGGCCCGGAACAGCGTCCGGCTGGATGAAGGGCGCGGCGCCGAAGGCCTCCGTGACGGCCTGGTGCACGTCGGGGCCGACCTGGTAGCGGGCGCGGGGAATGGCGGGGCCGATTCCGGCGATTACGTCGGCGGGGCGAGATCCCAGGGTCTGCATGGCCGCGATGGCCGCGGCGGACACCCGGGCGACGGTGCCGCGCCAGCCCGCGTGCACGCAGGCGAGCACGCCGGCCACCGGATCGTGCAGCACGATGGGCACGCAGTCCGCGGTCAGGATCGCGAGCACGACGCCGGGNNTCCCCCGGTCGGCGTCGCCGACGATCCGGACGCCGGCCCCGTGGACCTGGTCCGCGAACACGAAATCAGCCGGGCGAGCGCCGAACCCGGCCGCGAGCCGCCGCCGGTTCTCCAGCACGCTGACCGGATCATCGCCGACGTTCAGGCTCAGGTTCAGCGAGGCGTACACGCCCGAGGACACGCCGCCGGGCCGGGCCGTCACCGCGGCGTCCGCGCCGGAGGCATCGATCGCGGGCCAGGTCAGCAGGCTCAGGGCGCCGGCCTTGCGCAGGACGGTGGGGCCGCCGGCGGCGGTGGGGCCTGCGGTTGCGCTGGGGCCAGCGGCTGCCGTGCTCGCCGGGAGCGGATGGGCGTGGGAGGTCATCGGGTGTGAGCTTAGCGGCGGCCTCAGCCTAACTCGGTCCCGCCTTTCATGATCGCGGCTACTTTCGGGCGAATACGACCGAAACTGGCCACGCTCATGAGCTCGGCCCTGAGGGGCGGGCGAAGGACTCGGCTTGGCGCAGGGCACGCAGGAGGTTGCCGCCGGCCAGGGCGGCGCAGTCGGATTCGGTCCAACCGCGGGCGAGGAGTTCGGCGAACAGGGCCGGGTAGGTGGAGACATCCTCCAGGCCGACGGTGACGTCGTCGGTGCCGTCGAAGTCACCGCCGAGGCCCACGTGCTCGACGCCGGCGACCTTACGGACGTGATCGACGTGGTCGGCGACCTGGGCCAGCGTCGCCTGGGGTACCGGGTGGGTGAGTTCCCACTCGGACTTGAAGCTGAACAGCTCGCCGAGGTTCCGCGGGTCCAGGCCGCGGCGCGCGGCCTCGACTTTGAGGTCGGCGAGCCAGTCGGCGCACTCCGGGGAGACGAAGGCCGGCACGAACGTGACCATGCAGACGCCGCCGTTGCCGGCCAGCCGGGCGAGCACGTCGTCGGGCACGTTGCGCGGGGCATCGCAGATCGCGCGGGCGGAGGAATGGGAGAAGATCACCGGCGCTTCGGCCACGTCCAGGGAGTCGCGCATCGTGTCCGGCGACACATGCGACAGGTCGACGAGCATGCCGATCCGCTGCATCTCGCGGACCACGGCCCGGCCGAAGTCGGTGAGGCCGCCGGCGGCGGGCTCGTCGGTGGCCGCATCGGCCCAGCCGACGTTGGCGTTGTGGGTCAGCGTCAGGTACCGGACGCCGAGCGCGTACAGCATCCGCAGCACGCCCAGCGAGCCCGCGATCGCGTGGCCGCCTTCGGCACCGAGCAGCGACGCCACCCGGCCGGCCGCGAAGATCCGATCCACGTCATCCGCGGTCAGCGCGAGTTCCAGTGCCTCGGGATAACGCGCGACTATCCGGCGGGCCAGGTCGATCTGCTCGAGCACGGCGGTCACCGCGGCGTCCCCGGCTACCGAGGCCGGGACGTAGACCGACCAGAACTGGGCGCCCACTCCCCCGGCCGCCAGGCGGGGCAAGTCCGTATGCAGGCCGGCGACCGGGGTGGCCAGGTTGACCTCGGCGGGATCGTCTGGGGCACCGGCCGGGCTCGCGGTGACGGCGGGGCCAGGCGGCCGTGCGGTGACGGCGGGGGCCGGGGGCAGTTCGGTGGCGCCGAGGGGCGGGGGCAGTTCGGTGGNNGGGCTGAGGCGGACCTTGTTCGCGTCGCCGCCGGCTCGCTCGCGCAGGGCCCACGGCAGGTCGTTGTGGCCGTCGATCAGCGGGAACCGGCGCAGCAGGTCGCGGGCTTGGTGCTCGAGCTCGCTCATCAAGCCAGCCTATGCCGGCCGGTCAGGCGCCCGCCGCAGCGGCGACGAAGACGCTGACGAAAACCGGGGATTTCGGGGATCCGGGCAGCGTGGCGTCACGCTCTCCTCAAGGCGGCTGCGTCTCAGTTTGGCCGGGTGCCGTACCAGCCGCCGGGCTAGATAGGCATTTGCTGGCATTCCTGCTGGTTAGGGGGGGTATGAGAGTTATTCTCAGGGGACGTGGGCGCGTTAGGCGGTGCGCGATGAGCCTGGTCCGATGACACCAGAGTGGGCACCGTCGCGTCACGTGCCGCTCGAGGGCGCGGTGAACGTGCGGGACATCGGCGGCTACCGGGTCACCTACGGACGCGAGGTCAGGCGCGGGCGGCTGTTCCGCGGGGACTCGCTCAGCCAGCTCACCGCGCCGGACCTCGAACGGCTCGATCAGCTCGGGCTGCGCACGGTCATCGACTTCAGGACGCCGGGCGAGATCTTGCTCAGCGGCCCCGACCGGCGGCCCGACGGCGTGGAACTCGTCCAGCTGCCGGTGAGCGGCGGCGATCTCGGCTCGGTCTACGAGGTCATTGCCAGCGGCGACCACGATCTGCAGCGCTGGCAGCTCGGCGCCGGGCGCGCCGCCTCGTTCATGGTCGAGATGAACCGCGCGTTCGTGGCCGACGCGCGGCAGCGTGAGTCGTTCGGTGCCGCGCTGCGGCTAACGTGCGTGTCCGGGCGGCTTCCCCTGCTCTACCACTGCACGAGCGGCAAGGACAGGACCGGATGGATGACCGCGATCGTGCTCACCGCCCTGGGCGTGCCGCGCGAGCTGGTGCTGCGCGACTACCTGCTGTCCAACGACTTCCACCGCACCGGTTACACCAAGCTCCGCCTTGACCTCATCAAGACCGGGATCGTCGCCGATCCCGAGCTGCTGCGGCCCGTCCTGGAGCAGAGTGCCACCTACCTGGGCGCGGCGTTCGAGGAGGCGGACCGCAGGTACTCCTCCTTCGACCGGTTCCTGACCCGCGGGCTCGGGGTCAGCGACGCTCTGCTCGCCGAGCTGCGGCGGGCCATGCTCGGCGACAGCTGCTAGGCCTTGCGGCGGCGCGGGCCGAGGCGGCGCATGCGCAGATAGGCGAGCAGCGTGAAGATCACCCCGAGCGTGATCAGCATGCCCATGTCATGCAGCCAGTTTCCTGAGCTCTGCTGCCAGAGCGGGTCCGTGCTACCGGGGGCCACGACGCCGATGACGTTGAGGTTCACGGTGGATGCCACGGCACCGAAACCCCAGCGGGACGGAGCGATATAGGCCAGCTGCTGCAGTCCCGGCTTCCCGACCAGCGACACCACGCCGCCGGACAGGATGACCTGGGCCATGGTCAGCAGCACCAGGAAGGGCATCGCCTTCTCCGAGGTGCTGACCAAGGCCGAGACGAGCAGGCCCAAGCACATCGAGGCCAGCGACAGCACCGCGATGCCGATGAGGATCTCGAGCAGCGGGGGGACACCCGGGATCGCGCCATGGGGCGGCATCTTCTGGCCGGCCAGCCCGATAAGCACGAGCAGCGCCGACTGCACGATGCTGATGACGCCGAGCACGATGAGCTTGGAGAACAAGTAGGCCCCGGAGGAAAGTCCGGCTGCTCGTTCCCGGACGTAGATCGTGCGTTCCTTGACCAGTTCCCTGACCGAGCTCGCCGCCCCGGACAGGCAGGCGCAGATGGTCAGCATCAGCAGCAGTTCTTCTGCATTCTGGTTGCTGTGTGCCGGGCCGGTCAGGCCCGCGCTTGAACCCACGAAGTGGATCAGCGCGCCGAGAATGATGGGCAGCAGGCCCATGAACAGCAGGTA
The DNA here is from genome assembly GCA_003161205.1 of Actinomycetota bacterium. The sequence goes on from PMOU01000136.1 coordinate 6,385, forward strand.
GCCGCGGTCCGCCGAGATCACCCGTACGTAACGGCGGGTCAGCGTGGTCATCTGCCGGACCGCGCCGCGGCGTTGCGGCGGCGCGGATGCCGGCAGGTCCTGCTCGTTGGATTTCGGGGCGGGCCGCGGCCGGCCCAGCACGTACTGGGCGTAGACGGGCGACCCGGCGAATTCGGTGGCCCAGTCGCGATCCGGGTAGGCCTCGAACGCCTGGAACACCTCGGCCCAGCCGGGCAGCCGGAAGTACTTGAGCCCTTCGTCGGGAGGCCCGTAGAAGGCGATCTTCCCGCCGGGAACCAGCACGAGCAGCCGGTCGCAGGTGTCGAGGTTGGCGACACTGTGCGTGACGACGATGACCGTGCGGCCGTCGTGGGCCAGGTCCCGCATCTGCTCCATGACCGACTTGTCCAGGCCCGGATCCAGGCCCGAGGTCGGCTCGTCGAGGAACAGCAGGGACGGCTTGGTCAGCAGCTCCTGCGCCACGTTGACCCGCTTGAGCTGCCCGCCGGACAGCCGGTCCGCGCGGGTGTGCGAGTGCTTGGTCAGGCCGAGCTCGGCCATCACCTCATCGACCCGGACGTCCCGCTCGGCGGCCTTGGTGTCGGCGGGGAAGCGGAGCTCGGCGGAGTACTGCAGCGCGCGGCGCGCGGTCAGCTGCGTGTGCAGGACGCTTTCCTGCGGGACCAGGCCGATGCGGTACCGGAGCTCGGCGTAGTCCTGGTACAGATCCCGGTTGTCATACAGCACGGTGCCAGTGTCCGCGGGACGCATTCCGGTCAGCGCGCCCAGCAGGGTCGACTTGCCCGCGCCGCTCGGGCCGATGACACCGAGCAGGCACTTCTCCGGGATCGGGAAGGTCACGTGGTCCAGCAGCACCTTGCCGCCCGATACCTTCACGACGAGATCCTGGGCGGTGAAGGTGACTTGCCCGTCGTCGACGAACTGGACGAGCTCGCCGCCCTTGAGGCGGAACGTCGAGTGGCCGATGCTGACGAGATCTTGTTCGGTCAGGAGCTTGGCGGCCACCCGCTGGCCGTTGACGAAGGTGCCGTTGTGGCTGCCCAGGTCGACGATCTCGTAGCTTCCGGTGGGCGACTTGCGCAATTCCGCGTGATGCCGGGAAACGCCGAGGTCGGATAGCACCAGGTCGTTGTCGGGGATGCGGCCGATGCGCATGGCCTTGGCGGGCAACGGCATCCGCGCCGTGGGACGGCGGTCCACGCTCGGCAGCATGGCCGGCTTACCGGGCGGGCCGGCCGGGGGCGCGGGGGGCGCGTCACGCTTCGGCACGCTCTCGGCCCAGGAAGGGGAACCAGGCTGGACGGCGGGAGGCCGGGCCGCGGGAGCTTGGACAGGGGGCGCTTGGACAGGGGGCGCTTGGACAGGGGGCGCTTGGACCGCGGGAGGCAGGACAGGGGGCGGCTGGACGGGGGAAGCTTGGACCGCGGGAGGCTGGACGGCGGGCGCTTGGACGGCGGGCGCTTGGACGGCGGGAAGCTGGGGCACGCAGCGCAGGATGGGCCCGTCGTCTGGATTGCCGAGCCGGATGACGCAGTCGTTGCTGATCTCCACACGGTCAAGCCGCTGGGGGCCGAGGAAGGTCCCGTTGGTGCTGCCGAGGTCCTCAAGGATCCAGGCGCTGCCCGCTATCCGCAGCATTCCGTGCCGCCACGAGACGCGAGAGTCGGTCAGGACGATGTCCGACTTCGGGTCCCGGCCGATGCGGTAGGTGGTCCCGCCCTGGAACTGGTGCACCGAGCGCCGGGTCCGCACCACGAGATCGGGCGGCGTGGCCTCGGCCAGGCCGGCTGGCGCGAGCCCGGCTGACGCTAGTCCGGCTGGCGCGAGCCCGGCTTGGGCCGGACCGGGCTGCGGCGGTTCCCGGTCAGACCAGTCAAAACGCTCGGATGACATGTCTACAAAGTGTAGGGCCGATGCCCCTAAACGGGAATCAGGAGAACCATTTCCGTTGATCGTGCGTTTTGACATATTGAGTACCGGACAACCTGATACTGGAACATCCGGTAGTTTGTGCGAATACCGAGTCAAACCAACACCGAACGCCGCATGTGACTCAAAGCTATCCCCCGTAACTAGGTGAGATCTCAGGGGTGAGAATGATTATCGCTGACGTGCATTGTGGGGATACGGGCGACATGGCCGAGGTGCGGGCGGGTCTGTCATGAGCTCTGATCCGACCCGGTCCAACTCCGAGCGGTGGCAGCAGCAGGGACCGCAGGGGACCCAGAGGTTCGCGGTGAACCAGGGATACCAAGCTGACCAGGGGTACCAGAGGTCCTCTCGCCGGACGCGCCGGCGACACCGGAAATGGCCGCTGGTCAGCCTGATTGTGATCATCGTGCTGCTGGTGGCCGCCGACCGGGTGGCCTGCACGGTGGCCGAGAACCAGATGGCCAGCCAGATCCAGAAGCAGGGCTTCCCGGCCAAGCCGAAGGTGACGATCGAGGGCTTCCCGTTCCTGACCCAGCTAGCGGCCAAGGACTTCAAGACCGTCGTCATCTCAGCGTCGAACGTGACCGAGGGGCCGCTCGATATCGCGAGCCTGAACGCCACCATTCACGGCATGCACATTAACTCCAGCTTCAGCGGGGCCACGGTCGACACCATCAACGGCTCCGCGCTGATCACCTTCACCGCGCTGGCGAACGCCGGCGGCATCCCGCAGGGCATCACGCTGTCCGCCGACGGCTCGAACCAGGTCAAGGCGACCGTCAACCTCGCCATCATCAGCGCGACCGCGGTGGCCCAGGTGACCAAGACCGGTCCGAGTTCGATCAACGTGCGGGTCGTCCGGGCGGGCGACGTGCCGACGTCGGTGCTGGGCAACCTGGTGAACTTCACCATCAACATCCCGAAATCAGACCTGCCGGCCGGATTGACGATTCAGAGCGTCAGCGTCAGCCAGCAGGGAATCCTCGTTTCGGTCGTCGGCCATAACACCACCCTCAGCCAGTAACCGGGGCAGATGTTGCCAATGTTTTAGCAGGTGAGGAGCGTGCTACGCGTGAATTATGGTCAGCAGAGAGTTACATTGTTTCTACTGACAGTAGCTACGCGATGCGGAGGCCAATATGCCCGGTGCGCCCTTTACTGTCGTCGATCAGCAGATTCTGCGCGACGCGGCAGTTGCGGTGGCCGCGGCCGCCCCAGGGCCCGCTAGCGCCACGGGGCCNNCCACGGGGCCCGCTAGCGCCACGCGAACCTTCGCCCGGCGCACGGAGGAGGTGCCGGTCGCCCGGAGGTTCATCAAGGACGCCCTGGCCGACCACCCGGCCTCCTGGGACGCCGAGCTGCTGACGTGCGAGCTCGTGACTAACGCGGTCCAGCACGCGACCGGCGCCACCGGGGTGACCGTCGCGGTGACGCGCCGCGGCCTGGTCGTGCACGTGGACGTGATCGACGACGGGCGGACCGGGTTCCCGCAATGGCGCGAACCGGACGGACGCGACGAGCGCGGACGCGGATTCCAGCTCGTCAACGAGATCGCGCAGCGCTGGGGATTCCTCCGGGAGCGGGCCGGCACGTGCGTATGGTTCGAGCTCGCCCTGCATTAGCTCCGCCGCAGTAGGTAGGCTCACGCCTGATGCCAGCAACGTGTGCTTTCTGTGCCATTATCAGCGGCGAGGCGGCGGCGGTGACCGTCCTGCAGACCGAACGGCTGATCGCCTTCCTCGATCACCGGCCGCTTTTCCATGGCCATACGCTGCTCGTGCCGAAGCGGCACGTCCGCCTGCTCAGCGACCTGCCCGCCGACTGGGTGCCGGAATTCTTCACCACGGCGCAGCGCCTCGAGCGGGCGGTCGAGGACGGGCTCGGCGCGGACGGCTCGATGATCCTCATCAACAACGTCGTCAGCCAGTCGGTTCCCCATCTGCACCTGCACGTGATCCCCAGGAACAAGAAAGATGGCCTGCGGTTCTGGCTCGGCCCGCGGCATCCATACGACGCCGCTCACCCGGCGCAGGCCTACGCCGAGAAGATCAGGGCCGCGCTGCCGACGGGTTGAGCTGGCCGTCCGGGCCGGAATGGCCACCACCTCGCCCGCCAGCTTTACGACATCCCTGAGTAGCCGTTAAATTTCCCTGAGTTAAATTTAGGCTCCAGATACGGGTCAGGCCGGGGTGATCGGCCCTTGAGGCGGGCGCCGGGACCACTCCAGCGTCTATTTGTCACTAGAATTACGCCATAATAAGACAAAGGTTACTTTTACTCATAAAGGTGAGTCATCGGAACTCCTGTCTGAACATGCCGTCCGTGGCCCATAATTGACACGAGCTCCGCCCGCGATGCCATCAGGAGACACCACGTGACGTCTGGCATGTCGGCAAAGGGCACCGCTCTCGGGTCCAGTGGCCCTGAGCCCGGTGTCCTACCGAGTCGCGCCCCGGCGCCCCGGACCCCGCGGCCCGCGAGCAGCGGGACCAAGCGGAGCCGCGGATCCAAGGCCAGCGCAACTTCCCAGGAGGGCGGGATCGCAGAAACCCACGAGACTGCGGCCGGGGGCTTCACGGCGGAGAGTTCTCATCTGGCCCTGGCCTCGTCCTTCCGGACGATTATTCTCGGGATCGACTACGACGGCCGCATCGTCCAGCACGATCGCAATGCGCCGCAGATCCTGGCCCGGGAGCCGGAAAACCTGCTCGGCGCCCAGCTGAGCGACCTGACCGCCGACGTGGCCGCGGGGAACGCCGCGCAGAGCAGCGTCGCCGCGATCAGCGGGCTGCTCGAAGCAATCCGCGCCGATCGCGAGGCCAGCGCGATGCTCACGATCGATACCCGCGACGGGGTCCGGACCGACGCCGTGGTGACCGTGCACCCGATGCGCGCGGGCGGGACCAGCCTGGCCGCGCTCGCCCTGCTCCGCATCCCCGCCCCGAGGGCCGAGCGGTTCGTCGATCCCGCGCTGATGCGCAAGCAGATGCTCGACGACACTTTCACCAGGATCGGCGACACCCTCGACATCGATCACCTGGCGCGGGAGCTGATAGAAGCGCTCGTTCCGCATTTCTGTAATGCCGGTGACCTGCTGCTGCTCGAGAGCCTGATCGGTGACGACGAGCTGCCGTCCAACGGGCCCGAGGGGTCGCTGCCGCTGCGCCGGATCGTGCTCTCGCACGACCGGAAGGACCCCGCCTGGGAGGCGGCGTTCCCNNCCCACCGGGGAGATCCTGCGCTACCCCGCCCACACGCCCTACTTCCGGTGCATGGACACCGGTGCGCCGGTGCTGGAGACGACCATCAGCGACGTCCAGGCCAGCAAGATCGCCAAGGCCTGGCGGCGCCGGCCCGTGGCCAAGCTGCTGTCCGGCGTCTCCATGCTGATGCTGCCGCTCATCGCCCGCGGCACCATGCTGGGCTTCTTCGCCTGCACCAGGCAGGAGGGGTTCCGGCGATTCGATGCGTACGACATCGAGGTCGGCATGGACTTCGCGTCCCGCGCCGCCGTCTTCATCGACAACGCCCGCCGCTTCAGCCGCGAGCACGCGACCGCGCTGACCCTGCAGCGTTCCATGCTGCCGACCGGCCTCTCCTATCCGAGCTCAGTCGAGGTCAAGCACCGTTACCTGCCCGGCAGCAAGCTCATCGAGGTCGGCGGCGACTGGTACGAGTCGATCTCGCTGCCCGGAGGCCGGGTCGCCCTCGTCGTCGGCGACGTGGCTGGGCACGGCGTGCGCGCCGCCGTCACCATGGGCCGGCTGCGCACCGCCATTCACACCCTGGCCATGCTCGAGCTGGCGCCGGCCGAATCGCTGCAGCAGCTNNGACGAGCTCATGCACAGCCTCGGTGAGCGGGAACCGCACTTTGCCACCTGCGCGTACGCGGTCTACGACGCGGTGAGCGGCGAGTGCGAGATCGCCGTGGCCGGCCACCTGCCGCCGCTGCTCGTGCACCCGGACGGCAGCAACGAACTGCTCGAGGTCCCGCCCGCGCCGCCGCTCGGCATCGGCGACGGCGAGGTGGAAAGCCGGCTGTTCAAGATCGAAGACGGCAGCCTGTTCGTGCTGTACACCGACGGCCTGGTGGAAAACAAGGGCCAGGACATCAGCGACGGGCTCGCCCGGCTGCAGGGCATCTTCGGCCCGGGCTCGCCCGAGCGGCCGCTCGAGGAGCTCTGCAAGGCCTCGCTGGACGGCGTCTACTCCGATCATCAGCGCGATGACATCGCGTTGCTCATCGCCCGGCTGAACCGGCTGCCCGAGGACTGCCATGCCTCGTGGACGTTCGCGCCCAAGCTGACCTCGGTGCGGGAGGCACGCTCGGTGCTGGCCGAGCCGCTGAAGCGGTGGGACCTGGAAGACCTGATCCCGACGACGGAGCTGCT